>JAEXTU010000333.1 GCA_023453335.1 Pseudomonadota bacterium
TAGAATACCCGGGCCGCCCGTCGCCCGGGCCGGCGGCCCCGTGGCGAACCCCCCCCGCCCCACGCGCCCGCGGCCCGGGCCGCCGCGCCGGGGCAACCCGGCCGCTCAGCGGCAGGTCTTCAGTTCGTAGTAGGTGTCGTCGATGTGGCTTTGCAGGCTCCTGGCCGCGGCCAGGACCTGGCCGTTGACCTTGTTGGCGTCCATGATCCGGTTGAAGCTGAGCAGCCAGTCCAGGGCGTTGTAGCTCTGCTTGTACGAGATCTCGATCCCCGCGATGAGCGGGACCTTCTTGGCCACCCACTTGCCGAAGACCCCGGCGTCCGCCATGATTTTGGACAGGTCGAACAAGGCGTTCAGGGTGGGCGCATCGGTTTCGAAGTACTTGCCCACCTTGGGGTCCTGGAGCATGGCCTTGACCTCGGCATCCGAGGCCGAGAGCTGGGCGAGCATGGCGGACAGGCCGTCCTTGGCGAAGGTGGTCCAGTCGTTGAGCTTGTTGGTCAGGTCCGCCACCTGCCCCACGGTGGACAGCTTGGCCATGTGGTCGATCTTGGCCCGGACCGCGGACACGTCGATGCCGTCCCGGGCCATCTCCTCGGCCCGCTTCTCCAGGATGCCCGAGTAGCGCTCCGCAGCCTTGCCGCGCCTGGCCAGCACCTCCAGGTACTGGCCGGCGAAGTACTCGAACCCGTCCTTGGCCGCGTTGAGCAGGGCGTTGCGGTTGGCCTCCCGCCAGGTGTCCAGCTGCTCCTGGGCCTGGAAGATGGTCGTGTTGAACAACTCCCGCTGGTGCAGAAACCCCTTGAGCTTGGTGGCCAGCTGCTGGCAGTTCGGGGACTTGGACGCCGGGGCGTCCTTCATCTTGTCCGGCTTCTGCGCCGGGGCCTTGGCCTCCTTCTTCAGGTTCGCCACCACGAAGGTCTTGGCCTCGCGCAGGTCCACCACCCGGGGATCGCTGTCCGGGTTCACCAGGCGCTGGATGTCCGCCACCGGCATGGTGTCGCCGAAGAAGGGAGTGGGCGCGGGAGCGGGGGGCGCGGAGTCCAGCCCCTTGAGGCCCAGGCCGGCGGTGTCGAAGGGCTGGCGGGCGTTGGCGGCCAGGGTCTCCATGTCGCCGTCCAGGGTCTTGAGGCCCAGGCCGGCGTTGGGATTGGTGGCCTTGGCCTGGCCGTCCAACTGCTTGTAGGACTGCATCATCTTCTCGAACTCGGCCTGGGCCGCGGCCTCCTTGGCCCGCAGTTCCGCGCTCTTCTTGGCGGCCAACTCGGCGGCCTTTTTCTGGGCCTCCAGAGCCGCGGCCTCCTGCTGCTTCCTGGCCTCGGCATCGTCCTGCGCGCTGGTGGCGGGCGGGGCGAACATGGCGCCCAGCAGGCTGCCGAAGATGGCGCCCACCATCATGGACTGGATGTCTCCCGCGCCCCCGCCGTACTGGTGGTGTTTCGCCCCGCCGGAGGCCTGGGGCGCCACGTAGTACGGGCAGCCCGACCTGTGCACGCCGTTGGGCACGGGCACGCCGCAGTAGGCGCACACCGGGCTGGGCACCGGCGGCGCGCCGGCCCGGGCCGGGCCCAGCGCCACGCCCAGGGAGAGGAACGCACAGAGCAGAATCGCGATGAGCTTGCGCATGGACCCTCCTATTGCCCCCCGCTCAGGGCCTCCCACTCGTAGATCTTGTCCTGGGCGGCGCGGGCGTCTTCGGCCTCGGGGACCAGGAGGAGGTACTTCTTCATGGAGGTGACCGCGGCGGAGTAGCGCCCCTGCTGGGCCGAGATGAGGGCCATGTTGTAGTAGGCCGCGGGGAAGGAGAAGGGGTTGACCTCCAGGGCCTTGGCGTAGAACTCGGTGGCCCTGGCGTAGTCCTTCTTCTGGGTCATGATGTTGGCCTGGACGATGTATTTGCGCTGCTCCTCGGTGACCGGCGGCTTGGTTTGCATGGCCCGGTACTGCGCCGCCAGGGGCTGGAAGGCGTTGAGCAGTTCGTCCTGCTGCGTCGTGCGCAGGGCCTGCTGGACGAACCTGAACTCCTCGGCCACGCACTGCGCGAACTCGGGGCTCACGAAGCTGAGCCGCATGACGCCTTGCACGGTCACGTCGTACCGGTTGTCCCCGTACCCCTTGGCGTCGGCGCGCTCGCCCACATCCACGGCATGGTCCTCTAACTCGACGAAATCGAAATACATCTTGTTGCTGACCGCCACCCGGGTGTCCGAGACCTGCACGGTGGCCACCACGACGTACTCGACCTGGTCGTTGGGGTGGATGATGGAGTAGAGGTTCTTCACGCCGTCAAGCAACTCCCACATGTGCGCCCTGCTGGCGTCGTGCGGCTTGTAGTACCGCACGGCGATGCCTTCCTTCACGAACCCGAGCAGGCCCGCCAGGTCCCTCTTGACCGCGCCCAGGTCGGCCTTGCCCGACGCAAGTGCGGCGCAGGCGTGCTCGGCCCGGACAAAGGGCGACGGCGCAGGCTGCGATACGGCCGCCCCGCCGAATTCCTCGGCGCAGCCCGACAGGAAACACACGGCCAGCAGGCCGGCCAGGAGCAGCACGCGGTGAGTCGATTTCATCCTGTCCCCCTT
>JAEXTU010000178.1 GCA_023453335.1 Pseudomonadota bacterium
CCCTCGGCCAGGCCGGTGGCGTAGGCCACCTGGCCCGCCGGGTCGGCCAGGATGACGAAGTCGACCTTGAGGTTGGACAGGGCGGTGGCCGCGTAGTTGGCGGTGATGTATTCATCGGACCGGTCGGCCATGTAGCCGTAGGAGGCGTCCCAGGTGGCGTAGTCCGTGGCCGCGGCGCGCAGGGTGGCCAGTTGCAGGGCCAGGGCGTTGGCCGCCCGGTCCAGGTCCCGGCGCAGGGCGTCCCGCTCGATGGCCTCGAACCCGCTGACCATGATGAAGTGCGAGGCCGTGCCCATGACCAGCAGAATGGCGCACAGGGCGGCCAGGAACACGAGGACGGTCTTGCGGCGGATACTCATGGTCGGATATTTTGAACCGACCATATACGGCGAATAGCTTGCCTTGCAAGGAGATTTTTCCCCAGGCAAACCGTTGGAAATCCGGTAATCCGCGTTTTTCTGTACGGCTGCTCAATCTCCCGGCAGGAGGAGGCTGCCACGCGGAGCCAGGCGGAGCTATTTCTTGCCGTAGCCTCCGCCGCCCGGGGTTTCCACCCGCACCCGGTCGCCGGCCGCCAGCTTGGCGCTGAACTTACCGCCCACGTCGCGGGCCGCGCCCTTGGTGAGCACCGAGTTCTGGCCCGGCTGGCCCGGCTTGCCGCCGGCCAGGCCCCAGGGGCCGCGGGTACGGCGCTCCGAGAGCACCGTGACCTCGGCCGGGGAGAGCAGCTCGATCTCCCGCACCAGGCCGTCGCCGCCGCGCTGCCTGCCGCCGCCGCCCGAGCCGCGGCGGATGGAGTACTCGGTGACCAGGAAGGGGTAGGCGTACTCCATGGCCTCCACCGGGGTGTTCAGAGTGTTGGTCATGTGGCAGTGCACCCCGCTCTCGCCCGGCCCGCTGGCCGAGGCCCCCAGGCCGCCGCCGATGGTCTCGTAGTAGGTGAAGGGCCGGCCCTGGCGCGGCCCGGGCCGGGTGTCCACCCCGCCGATGGTGGTGTTGTTCATGCTGCCCAGGCTGGCCGCGGGGGCGAGTTCCGGCCGGGCTTGGGCCAGGGCGCCCAGGATCACGTCCACGATGCGCTGGGAGGTCTCCACGTTGCCCCCGGCCACCGCGGCCGGGAAGCGGGCGTCCACCACCGTGCCGGGCTCGGTCACGATGCGAAGCGGCCGCATGCAGCCCGCGTTGGTGGGGATGTTCTCCGAGGTCAGGCAGCGGAACACGTAGAGCGCGGCGGACAGGGTGATGGCCCGCACCGCGTTGACGCTGCCCGCCACCTGGGGGTCCGAGGTCGAGAAGTCCAGGCAGGCGGTGTCCTTGCTGATGGTGGCCGCCACCCGGATGGCGATGTCCGTGCGGCCTGCCCCGTCGTTGTCCAGGAAGTCCTCGAACGTGTAGGTCCCGTCCGGCAGCCCGGCGATGGTGGCGCGGGTCAGGCGCTCGGCGTAGTCTAGGAGCGCGCCGGCGTAGAAGCCCACGGCCGCGCGCCCGTGCTGCCTGACCAGGCCCTCCAGCCGGCGCACGCCGGTGACGTTGGCCATGATCTGGGCCGCGAAGTCGCCCTCGCGCTCCTGCGGGGTGCGCACGTTGTTGAGCAGAAAGGCCATGAGCTTGGCGTCCACGGTCCCGGCCTCCACGATCTTGAGGGGCGGGATGATGAGCCCCTCCTGGAAGATGGAGGTGGACAGGGGCATGGACCCCGCGGTCATGCCGCCCACGTCCGAGTGGTGGGCGCGGTTGGCCACGTAGAAGGCCGGCTTCCTGCCGCCCGCGAACACCGGGGCCACGATGGTGATGTCCGGCAGGTGGGTGCCGCCCTTGAAGGGGTCGTTGACCATGACCATGTCGCCCGGGGCCAGGTCCGCGCCGGCGATGGCCGACTGCACGGACAGGGGCATGGAGCCCAGGTGCACCGGGATGTGCTCGGCCTGGGCCACCATCTCGGCCTGCGCGTTGAACACCGCGCAGGAGAAGTCGCGCCGCTCCTTGATGTTGGGGGAGAAGGCGGTGCGCATGAGGGTCACGCCCATCTCCTCGGCGATGGAGGAGAAGCGGTTCTTGAAGACTTCCAGCAGGATGGGATTCACGCGCATGGTCAGCCCTCCACCGTGAGCAGCAGGTTTCCGTAGGCGTCCACCTCGGCCTTGGCGAACGGGGGCACGAGCAGGGTGGAGGAATATTCCACCAGCACCGCCGGGCCGCGGAAGCGGTTGCCCGGGAGCAGCTTGTCGCGCTCGATGATCTTGGTGGCGCGTGGCTTGGACTCGAACACCACCTCGCGCTCCCCGGCCAGGGCCGCGGCCGGGACCTTGGGGAAGAGCTTGCGGGCCTTGGGGAAGCCCGGCTTGTCCGGGACCCCGCGGCCGCGCAGGCGCAGGTTCACGATCACCAACGGCTTGCCCGGGTTGCGGTAGCCGTACATGCGCTCGTGCAGGGCGTGGAAGCTCTCCACGAAGTCCCCGGAGCAGGGGGTCATGATCTCGAAGGACTGGCCCTCGTAGCGCATGTCCAGGGAACGCTCCATGACGGCTGCGCCCCGGGCCACGCCCTCGGCGGCCAGGTCCTTGCGCGCCCGGGACTCCAGGGGCTTGAACAGGGCGTCCAGCGTGCGGGCGGTGGTGGCGGCCCCGGGCAGCATCACCGTGTGCGAGTAGTCCTTGATGATGTCGGCCATGAGCATGCCGATGGCCGAGAGCGCGCCCGGGTTCTGGGGGATGAGCACCCGGGGCATGCCCAGCAGCCGGGCCAGGTCCGCGGCGTGCAGGCCGCCCGCCCCGCCGAAGGAGAACAGGGTGAAGTCCGCGGGGTTGTGCCCGCGCTCCACGGAGATGACCCGGATGGCCCGCTCCATGGCGGTGTTGGCCACCGCTACCACTCCCTCGGCCAGCTCCCGGGGGGACATGCCCAGGGACTTGGAGAGGGCCGCAAAGGGCTTGGTCAGCCGTTCGGGATCGAGGGCCATGCCCCCGCCCAGGAAGCGGTCCGGGATGAGCCGGCCCAGGAGCAGGTTGGCGTCGGTGACCGTGATGCGCTCCCCCTTGCCGTAGCAGATGGGGCCGGGGTCCGCGCCCGCGCTCTCCGGGCCGACCTTGAGCGCGCCGCCCGCGTCGCGTTCGGCGATGGACCCCCCGCCCGCGCCCACGGTGTGGATGTCCAGCATGGGCACCTTCACCGGGTAGCCGGAGATCTTGGACTCGGTGGTCAGGGACAGGCCCCGGTCCATGAGCGACACGTCGGTGGAGGTGCCGCCCATGTCAAAGGAGATGATGCGGTCGAACCCGGCCAGCCGGGCGATCTCGAAGGCCCCCACCGCGCCCCCGGCCGGGCCGGAGAGGATGGTGCGCACCGACTCCTCCATGGCCGTGCAGGCGGTGATGCTGCCGCCGTTGGATTGCATGATGCGCAGGCTGTCCTTGGGGCCCAGGCGGTCGCTGATGTGGGTAAGGTAGCGTCGCATCTTGGGTGACACGTAGGCGTTGACCACGGTGGTGGAGGTGCGCTCGAACTCCCGGAACTCGGCCAGGATCTCGTGGGACAGGGAGGCGGACAGGCCCAGCCGGGCCAGGGCTTGGCCCAGCAGCTTCTCGTGGGCCGGGTTGGCGAAGGAGAAGAGCAGGCTCACGGCGACGGACTCGGCCCCGGTGGCGGCCACCGCCTGGGCCACGGCCTCGGCCTGGGCCGGGCTCAGGGGGGCATGTTCGCTGCCGTCGGGCAGGATGCGGCCCGGCGCGCCGAAGCGCAGCTCGGCGGGCACGATGTGGGGCTCCTTGCGGAAATGCAGGTCGTAGAGCCGGGAGCGGTTCTGGCGGCCGATCTCGATGCAGTCGGTGAACCCCTGGTTGGCCACCAGGGCGGTCCTCACCCCCTTGCGCTCCAGGATGGCGTTGGTGGCCACGGTGGAGCCGTGCACCACGGCCTTGGCCGCGTCGCCGCACACCGCGCGCAGGCCCTCCAGCACGGCCTCGGCCGGGTTGTGCGGGGTGGAAAGCAGCTTGTGCACCCCGTAGTGGTTGCCTACTTTGTAAATGATATCGGTGAAGGTGCCGCCGGTATCCACGCCGACTATGATCACGGGAGCCTCCTGTCCGGGGAGTGGGGCCGGCCGCCAAGGCGGCCGAAAATCTGACTATCTCTCGGGCGGCCGGTCTGGCAAGGGCCGGGCCGGGTGTTGGCTTGACTTTTGGGCCGGTATGGGGAATTCACTTTTTTGTCCAGTTTCTCCAACCACTTCATGGAGCATGTGCAGCGTGAATGCCACGACGCCCGGCGGGGCCTCCCCCTGGGATACCCCGGACCGGTTCCGCGCTGCGGTGCGCCAGGGCCTGCACCGCAAGCCCACCGCCGGCATTTGCCCTGGGTTCGTCCAGGTCAACCTGGTGGTGCTGCCCGCCGAGCACGCCCTGCACTTCCTCCTGTTCAGCCAGCGCAACCCCAAGCCGCTCCCCATCCTGGAGGCCTTGGAGCCCGGGCAGCACGAGTCCCGGTTCCTGGCCCCGGGGGCGGACATCCGCACCGACTTCCCGGGCTACCGCATCGCCCGCCGCGGCCGCACCGAGAGCGTGGACAGCCTCATGGACGTCTGGCGGCCGGACCTGGCCAGCTTCCTGGTGGGGTGCAGCTTCAGCTTCGAGACCGCGCTGGCGGCCGCGGGCATTCCCCTCCGGCACCTGGAGCAGGGCGTCAACGTGCCCATGTACCGAACCGACAAGGAGTTGGCCCCCAGCGGTCCCTTCGCGGGCAGGCTGGTGGTCACCATGCGGCCCATCCCGGCGGGCCGGGTGCCCGACGCGGTGACCATCACCGCGCGCTGCCCCGGGGTGCACGGCGCGCCCCTGCACGTGGGCTGTCCTGAGACCCTGGGCATCGCCGACCTCTCCCGGCCGGACTTCGGCGACCCGGTGGAGGTCAGGCCCGGCGAGGTGCCGGTGTTCTGGGCCTGCGGGGTTTCGGGCCTGTCCGCGGTCCTGGCCGCGAACCTGGAGTTCGCCGCCACCCATGAGCCCGGGCACATGCTGGTCACCGACCGGCGCGACGCGGAGTACTTCACGTAACCCGGCGGGCGGTTCCGCCGACGGCTTTTGCAAACGACCCCCAAGGAGGATGGCGCATGAAACGTGTCCTGCACCTGCTGGCGGTGGTGGCGGTTCTCGTCCTGGCCGCGTCCCCGGCCCTGGCCGCCGAGGAGATCAAGGTCGGCCTCATCTATCCCCTGACCGGCAGCGCTGCGTCCAGCGGCGCGGAGCTGCGCGCCGGCGCGGAGCTGGCCGCGGACATTGCCAACAGCGGCATGGCCGGCGTGGACATGACCATGGCCAAGGGCGGCGGCATCAAGAGCATGGGCGGGGCCAAGCTGACCCTCATCTTCAAGGACCACGAGGGCAACCCCACCCTGGGCGCGGACCTGGCCAAGAAGCTCATCCTGGACGACAAGGTGGTGGCCATCGTGGGCTGCTTCCACAGCTCGGTGACCAAGACCGTGAGCGCGGTGTGCGAGCAGTACGGCGTGCCCATGATCAATGACTCCTCCACCTCGCCGGCCCTCACTCGCCAGGGCTACAAGGGGTTCTGGCGCACCACCCCGCACGACGAGCAGTTCACCAAGGACCTCTTCGAGTTCCTGAAGGGCCTCACCGAGGGCAAGTCCAAGGGTGTGCCCGCGGTGAAGAAGGCCGACCTGGCCAACCTGGCCTCGGCCTGCGAGAAGACCGAGTGGGGCTCCAGCGTGTCCGACCAGATCGGCAAGTATGCCAAGGAGTACGGGTTCGAGGTCAAGAAGTCCCTGCTCTACGCGGACAAGAGCGCAGACCTCTCCTCCGAGGCCCGCTCCCTGCTGGCCGCCAAGCCCGACGCCATGCTCTTCGCCTCCTACGGCTCCGACGCCATCCTCATGATCAACACCCTCAAGTCCCTCAAGGCCGCGCCCAAGCTCATCTGGGGCCAGGACGCCGGCTTCGAGGCCCCGGACTTCCCGGTGGTCCTGGGCGACGCGGTGGAGGGCATCCTCACCCGCACCGTGTTCCTGCCCAAGGTGGCCGACGTGAAGAAGGTCGCCGGCCAGGTGAACAAGATCTACAAGGAGCGCACCGGCAAGGACATGGTGGGCGCGGCCTCGCGCTCCTTCACCGGCATGCAGGCCCTGGTGCACATCCTGGAGGCCGCCGGCTCCGCCAAGCCCGAGGCCATCCAGAAGGCCGCCAACACCATCGCCATCCCGGGCGCGGAGCTGGTCATGCCCTGGGCCGGCGTGAAGTTCTCCACCTCCGGCGAGGAGATCGGCCAGAACATCCAGGGCATGGGCCTCATCGGCCAGTACCAGAAGGACGCCTCGGGCAAGATGGTCATGGAGATCGTCTATCCCTTCGACCTGGCCTCGGCCAAGCTCATCTACCCCTTCAAGGGGTACGCCAACTAGGATAGCCGGAACGGAAGACCACGGGGGCGGCCATTGCGCCGCCCCCGTCCTTTCCCCCCCATCGCCATGGGCATCCTGCGCTCCGCCCTGCG
>JAEXTU010000182.1 GCA_023453335.1 Pseudomonadota bacterium
GGCTTGAGGCGCTCGTTGAGTTCGAACAGGGTGATGATCTCGCCGTTGACCACGGCCACGATGCGGTCCACCACCTCGGCGGCGCGGGCCGGGATCGCGGCGGAAAGCACCAGAAACAGGGCCAGGACGGCTAGAAAACGGGGGGCTCGCTGCAAGGTCGTCTCCTCCGGACAAACTGGGCCCGCCTGCGGGGCGGCCGCACTTGTGGTAGTCTGTTTTTCGCCGAGATGCAATCTTTCCGCGGCGTAAGTCCTGGGAATGGTTACTGGGCCGTGGCGTTACGCTCGGCCGGCGCGGCCGTCGACGAGGCCAGGGGCAGGAGCGGGGTCACCCGGATATCCGCGCGGCCCACCTGTTTCGTGAGCCAGGAGTCAAAGGCCTTGCCCAGCTTTACCTCCACCAGGACCTTCTCCACCAAGGGATAGGCCCGGGAGGGGTCCAGGACCTTGGCCGGGGTGTTCTCCATGAGGATGAGCCGGGTGAACCCGTCGCGGTCGGCCTGGGACGAGGAGGCCTGCCCGGGCTCCAGGCCCTTGAGCGCATTGCGCCAGGACGAGGTGAGCCGGTCCTCGCGCATCTTGAGGTCCTGCACCTGAGCCAGGGGGATGCGTTCGCCCACCGCGGCCGGGTCCTGGGTCTGGCGGAAGGCCTCCACGGCCTTGTCCACCACCTCCAGGCTGGGCCCGCGCACCATGATGAACCGTACCCGGGGCGGCAGGTAGAAATCGTGGATGTGGTCTTTGTAGTAGGCCTCGGCCTCCTGGTAGTCGATCTTGATCTCGGGCCGGAGCACTTCCCGGAAGAACTTCTCGATGGCCAGGCGGGAGCGCAGCTGCTGCCGCCAGATGTCCAGGTCGATGTACTCCTCCACCAGGACCTGCTCGAAGGACCCCTCGGGGTAGTCGGCCCGGATCTCGGCCTCGGCCTTTTTCAGCTCCTCGTCGGTGACCGGGATGCGGCGCTTCTCCAGGGCCTCGGCCACCAGTTCCTCGACCACCAGTCCGCCGAGCACCTCGCCGTACTCTTCCTTGAGCCGGCCCACCGAGGGATTGTTCTCCCCGGGGCTAGACAGGGAGCTGCTGTGCCTGGTTTCGAGCTGCTGCAGGGTGATGGGCCGGCCGTTGACCTTGGCCACCACCCCCTTTTCCTCAGGGTTACGGGAACAGGACGACAGGAGCAGGACGGCCAGGCCAAGCATGGCGGCGCTGCGCAGGGAAAACTTCATGCCCCGGCCCCCGGAAGCAGATCGCGCAATTCGTGTTCCACGTGCTGCATGGACTCGCGGATAGACCCCTTTTCCGGAATGCGCAACTCCAATCGCGCCGGCGGCATGAGCTTGGCGCTGCCCGGGCGGGCCGCGATCCAGGCTAGGAGCGCATCGGGGTCCACCCCGGCGTCGTCCGGCCGCCAGGTGAGCACCACCCGGCTGGTGAAGAGGTCGGCCGCCACCACCCGCAACCGGGAGAGCTGGCGCTTGAGCGCGAGCACGGCCACGAAGGCTTCGGCCTCGGCAGGCAGGGGGCCGAAGCGGTCGCGAATCTCCCCGACGGCCTCATCCAGGGCGTGGCGGTCCACGGCCGAGGCCAGGGACTTGTACAGGGCCAGGCGCTCCCGGGAGTCGCCAATGTAACTCTCGGGCAGCCGGGCAGGAAATCCTATGGTCAGTTCGGGTTCCACGTGCTCGGCCCGCGCGCCCTCGCCCCGTTGCCGGCGCACCTCCTCCTCCAGCATCTCCAGGTAGAGGTCCAGGCCCACCTTGGCCGCCACCCCGGACTGGGCCTCGCCCAGGATGTTGCCGGCCCCGCGCAGGCGCAGGTCCTCCATGGCCACCTGGAAGCCCGCGCCCAGGTAGTCCATGTCCAGGATGACCTGGAGCCGCTTGCGGGCCTGCTCGGGAAGATGGTCCAGGCTGGGGATCACGAAGCAGGCGAAGGCCTGGCGGTCCGAGCGCCCCACCCGGCCGCGCAACTGGTAGAGCTGGCCCAGGCCGAACATGTGGGCGTGGTCCACCACCAGGGTGTTGGCCCGGGGAAAGTCCAGGCCGGACTCGATGATGGCGGTGCACACCAGGATGTCCATCTCCCCGTGCCAGAACTGGTGCATGGCCTCTTCCAGGGCGCGCTCGGCCATCTGGCCGTGGGCCATGCCCACCCGGGCGCCCGGGGCCAGGCGGCGCACGTAGGCGGTCACGTCCTCCAGGCCCTGCACCCGGTTGTGCACCCAGAACACCTGGCCCTCCCGCTCCAACTCACGCCGAAGGATGCCGGCCAGCTCTGCGTCGTCCCGCTCGATGAGCATGGTGGCCACCGGCTTGCGGTCCACGGGCGGGGTCTCGATGACCGACAGGCCGCGCAGCCCGGCCAGAGAGAGCTGGAGCGTGCGGGGAATGGGGGTGGCGGTGAGGGTGAGCACGTCGATGGTCTTGCGGTACTGCTTGAGCCGCTCCTTGTGCTTGACCCCGAAGCGCTGCTCCTCGTCCAGGACCAGGAGGCCCAGGTTGGGCAGGTTCACGTCCTTGGAAAGCATGCGGTGGGTGCCGATGAGGATGTCCACCCGACCCTTGGCCGCGGCGGCCAGCACCGCCTTCTGTCGCTCGCCGGATACGAACCGGGAGAGCATGGCCACGGTGATGGGGAAATCCTTCAAGCGCCGCTTGAAGTTCTGGTAGTGCTGCTCGGCCAGGACCGTGGTGGGGCACAGGAGCGCCACCTGCTTGCCGTCCAAGGCGGCGCGGAAGGCCGCGCGCATGGCCACCTCGGTCTTGCCGAAGCCCACGTCGCCGCAGACCAGGCGGTCCATGGGCTCGGGCCGGCCCATGTCCTCCAGCACCTCGGCGATGGCCCGCTCCTGGTCCGGGGTCTCCTCGAAGCCGAAGGAGGCCTCGAACTCCCAGAACAGCTCGTTGAGCTGCCCGTAAGCAAAGCCCTTGGCCAGGCGGCGGTAGGCGTACATCTCCACCAGTTCCTGGGCCACCCGCTCCAGGGCCTTGCGCACCCGGCCCTTGGTCCGGGCAAAGGAGGCCCCGCCCAGCTTGTCCAGGGCCGGGCCCGCACCGTCCGGCCCCTTGTAGCGCTGCACCAGGGTCATGCGGTCCCCGGGCAGGGAG
>JAEXTU010000262.1 GCA_023453335.1 Pseudomonadota bacterium
GGGTGGTTTCGGGCATCTCGGTGATCTTGGGCTTGCGGATGATCTCCAGGACCTTGGCCACGTTCACGCCGTAGTAGCCCTTGTAGGACGCGCCGTCCGGGCCGGCCTCCTCCAGGTAGAACTCGACGATTTCGAGTTCGTTGGTGCCGGCTTCGAGCAGGATGTTGGTCTGGGCCATGGAGCCTCCTCAGGGAGATGCGCGTCAGTCCCGGCCTAGAAGGACGACAGGACGGCGTGGATTTCCCGGATTATCTTATCGGGCGTGGACGCCCCGGCTGTCAAGCCGATTTTCCGGCATCCCGCGAAGTCCGCGGCCCTCAGCTGGTCCCGGGTTTCCACGTGGATGCAGGGCGTGCCCTGGGCCTCCACCACCTGGGCCAGACGGCGGGTATTGCCGCTTTCGAACCCCCCGGCCACCACCATCTTGTCCACCTGGCGGGCGATGGCGATGGCCTCCTGCTGCCGGACCCGGGTGGCGTCGCAGATGGTCTCCAGCACCGGAACGTCGGCCCCGAGCGTCTCGCGCAGGTAGTCGCGGACCTGCTCGAACACCTCCCGGTCCTGGGTGGTCTGGGCGGCCAGCACGTACGTCCTGCCCGGGACCAGGAGGGCCTTGAGCTCCTCCAGGGTTTCGAACACCACCGCGTCGGGCGAGGCGTAGGAGAGCAGCCCCTGCACCTCGGGGTGGTGCGCCTCGCCGAGCAGGAGCAGGGAGCGGCCGCGGGCCGTCTCCCGGGCGATGAGCTTCTGGGCCACGCTGACCTTGGGGCAGGTGGCGTCGATGACCGTGACCCCGCGGGAGCGCAGGAGCGCCTCGGTCTCCTGGGGGATGCCGTGGGCGCGGATGACCACCGTTGAGCCGGGCTGGGCCTCCTCGGGGGTGGCGATGCACACCGCGCCCCGGGCCGCGAATCCGGCCAGGACCTGGGGATTGTGGATGATGGGGCCCAGGGTGTGGATGGCCTCGCCGGGTTCGGCCTCGTCCAGCACGGTCTCCAGCTTTTCCAGGGCCAGACCCACGCCCATGCAGAATCCGGCCGTCTGGGCCAGGACCACGTCCATGCGCTATTCCCCATCCGGCCCGCCGGCCGGAGAAAGATGTTCGTTCACAAGGCGTTCCAAGTGTTCCCAACTCATACATGAGGCCAGTTCCTTGCGCAACGTCTTGGCCCCGGGGTGGCCCTTGGCGTAGCGGGGCGCGATGGTCCGCATCTTGAGCAGGGCCTCCCGGCCGGGCAGGTGCTCCCGGGCCAGGCTGGCATGGCGCAGGATGAGCCCGGCCAGGTCCGGTCGGGGCCGGGGCGGCCGGCCCGCCTCCAGGTCGGCCAGGCGGCCGAAGACCGAGGGGTCGCTGAGCGCCCCCCGGGCGAACATGACCCCGTCCACCCCGGACTCGGCCAGGCAGGCGCGGGCGTCCTCGGCGGTGAACAGGTCGCCGCTGGCCAGCACCGGCAGCCGGGTGGCGGCCTTGAGCCGGGCCAGCCCGCTGCGGTCCGCCCGGCCGGAGAACCCCTGCGCCGCGGTGCGCGGGTGCAGGGTGAGCCAGCCCACGCCCGCGGACTCCAGGCGGGGGGCCAGGTCCAGCACGGTCTCGGGGCCGGCGTGCCAGGACAGGCGGGTCTTGACTCCCACCCGGCCTTCCCCGGCCAGCCGGGCCATGGCCTCGGCCAGCCGGACCAGGGTGTCCGGGGCCAGGAGCAGGCCCGCGCCCGCGCCGGTCTTGACCACCTTCTTCACCGGGCAGCCGGCGTTCAGGTCGAACCAGGCGAAGCCCCGGTCCAGGAGCCGCTGCACGGCCTCCTCCAGAAAGGCTACCTCGGTCCCGAAGAGCTGGACCACCAGGGGCGCGTCCTCCGGTATGGTGTTCAGGAGGGGGTCGGTGCCTGGACTGCCGTAGACCAGGCCCTTGGCGCTGACCATCTCGGTGCAGGCGCAGGCCGCGCCGTGCTCGCGGCAGAGCAGGCGGAAGGCCAGGTCCGAGAACCCGGCCAGGGGCGCGAGCCAGGGCGCGTGCGGCGCGAAGGGGAGTGCGGGGAGCGGGGTGGGGGCCATGGTGATGCGGCGGTCGCCGGGGGGTGTTGTGGAGAAAAAAACCGGGTTGGGCAAGCCCCAAGATGGCCCAGGCGCGAGCTCAGACCCGGCTGGAGAGGTGCCCGCCGCGGCCGGCCAGGCCGGCGGCCAGGCTGGCCAGCACGCCGCCGCGGCGCTCCGGGGGCAGATGGTGCAGGCCCAGGATCTCGGCGCGGGCGTGGGCCGGGGCCAGGAGCAGGGCGGCCTCGGCCGCCGCCGGGGCCAGGGAAGGGTCCTCCAGGGTGGGGTGTGCGCCGCAGGCCGGACCCGGACCCGCTCCCTCGCGGCTGAGGAGCAGGACCTCGCCCGCGCCGCCTCCGGGGTGCACGAAGGAGTAGGTCAGGCGCTGGAGGTTGCCGGCCGGGGGCAGGACGGCCAATTCGCTCTCCCGAGCCGTGGGCAGCAGCCAGGGCCGACATTCGGGCCGGCCCAGGCCCAGGCGCTCGAAGTCCGCGGCCAGGCTGTCCAGGGCGGCCAGGGTCTCCTCCCAGGCGGCATCCAGGTCAGGGGCGGCTTCCACTAGCTGGAGGAAGCGCGTTTCCCGGGCCGCGGGCTCCTCCCTGGCCAGGGCGTCCAGGAGCCCGCCGGCCAGGGCCTCGAAGCGGGCGCGGCAGCGGCGGAAGGCGGCCAGGTCCAGGGCCGCGGGCAGGGGGGTGCGGGCCGGCCCCAGTTCGCGCAGGCGGATGCGGCCCTCGGTGCTTTCCACCTCGAAGACCAGCCATTCCCCGGGAGCGGGGTCCGAGGGGATGTCGGCCAGGAGCGGCAGGCCGGAGAAGTCCACCCAGGAGAAGCCGGGCCGTTCCCGGCGCAGCACGCGGCCGGTCACGTGGTCGCCGGCCTGGTAGCGGCGGCGGAAGGCCGCGGACCGTTCGCGCCGGTCCGGGGCGTGCCCCAGGCCGCCGCCGGAGCCGGGATCGCCGATGCGCACGGGTTAGGAGGCCTCTTCCAGGAGAAGCTCGACTTCCTCGATGGACAGGCCGGTGGCGCTGGCCAGTTCGCGGGGGGTGCGGCCGGCCCGGCGGCCCTCCATCACGATCTCCCGCAGGAGGCGCGGGGAGCGCACCGCCTTCTCGGCCTGGGTGAGCAGCTTGCCGAGCTCCGCGGCCCGGGCGGAGAGCGCGCCCTCCAGGGCGGCCAGCTCGGTCTGGCGGCGCTCGAAGGTGGCCACCAGCTCGCGCTCCAGCTCCTCGTTGAAGCGCAGCTTGGCCAGCAGGGTCTCCTGGCGTTCCTGCAGGGCGGAGAGCAGGGCCTCGGAGCGCTTGAGGCGCAGGAAGAAGGCCACCAGCACCGCCAGGAGCAGGACCTCGAAGACGCTCACCGCCAGGAGCAGGGTCACGGGAAGGTTCATGTTCAGACCTTGAGATTCAGGATGTTGCCGGCCCAGGGGGAGGCGGCCCGGGAGTCGTCCTCCTCCTCCTCTTCAGGTTCCGGGGTCGGGGGCTTGCGGCGGCGGGTGCCGCGGTAGCCGGGGTGTTCCTCCCGTGCCCTGTCCCCGGCCGCGTCGAGCGTCTCCTGCTTGACCACGGTGTTGACCTGTTCCTGCTCCTTCTTCTGGGCCTCGGCCGCGAGCTGTTCGTTGAAGACCGCGGCCACCTCGGGCCGGGCCTTCTCCGCTCCGGCCAGCTCCTGCAAGTGGGGGAGCTGGGCCAGGAGGACCGGGAAGTTTATGCTCGTGGACATCACTTCACCAGATACTGCTCGATGAGGATGGACTCCAGTTGATCGCTGCTCAGGAACTGGTTGATGACCGACAACAGGTCAACCTTCAGGGCCTCCGCATTGTTCTTATCGGCCAGAAACGTCAAACTCTTATTCTTCAGGTAGTAGTACAC
>JAEXTU010000277.1 GCA_023453335.1 Pseudomonadota bacterium
TGCAGGGAGTTTCAGATTTCTTGCCGCGGCCCCCTAAAGTCCGGGGGCAATCCATCCGATAAGATTGCCGACAGAGCAAGAATCCGGCCCAGCGCCGGTAACCTGGTATGGCAACATGGCACAAATCTTCGACATCACCCCCCGCAATCGGGACATCTCCCCGGTGCTCATGCTGGTGACCTCGCACCGCATGGACTGCTTCCTGCTCTGCCTGAAGTGCCTGGAGCTCTACACCGACCTGTCCCGCTTCGCGAAGATCTACGTGCTGGCCAATGACGTGAGCGACGAGCACGCGCTCATGGTCAAGTCGTTCCAGCACCGGCACCGCAACGTGATCGACATCCACCTCACCCCGCGCGGGGTCACGCCCGCGGTGGTGGCCATGCAGAACTTCATCATGGCCCGGCATCCGGAGGAGGTGTTCGTCAAGCTGGAAGAGGACGTGTTCGTGACTCCGGGCTGGCTGGAGCAGCTCCTGGCGGCGTACAAGCTGCACCTGAACAGCCAGCGGGTGGCGGCGGTGGTCCCGGTCATGCCGGCGACCCGCACCGGCCGCCAGGTCATGGCCCGGCTCCTGCGCAAGCACTACCCCCGGGAGCGGATGCGCCTGCCCGACCTGCCGGTGGAGCAGAACGGACTCTACCACCGCCTGGCCTGGGACAAGGTGCTCGGCGACGACCTGGCCGGCAAGTACGCCGAACTGGAGAAGCCCCGGCACTACTACCTGAGCCATGTGAGCAACAACCTGGTGCTCTACGGGCCGCGCCTGACCTCGCTCATGGCGCCCATGGGCCTCAAGTCCGTGGCCGGGGTGGAGCGCCCCGATGAGTTCGCCCTGAATTCGGTGCTGCGGGTGCAGGACCTGCGCGCCGCGGTGGTCACCTCCTGCCTGGTCCACCATTTCAGCCACGCCGGGTGCGAGGCGTACCTGCGGCGGCATGTGTCCCTGGACGACGTGTGGTGGTACATGACCGGCCTGGCCGAGGTCGCGCCGCCCGCATGGGGCAATCTCACCGCCCCGGGCGGGGAGCGCAAGGCGCGGCTGGCCAAGATGGCGCGGGAGAGGAATCTGCGAGTGTTGCGCTGACGGCCTTGGGCCGTCGGCGATAACCGGAGACAGCGGCCGGCGGAGCCAACGGGGAGGGGAGATACGGGCTTTCCCCGAGGACGAACCGCCGGCCGCCCGTCGCCCGGGCCCTGGCCCGGGCGTTTTCATTTTCCCTGCGCAGCGGCGGGACTCCGCCCCGGCTTCACCCCGGCTTATGCCGGGCCGGGCAGGCCTGTCTGGTCCGCACTGCTTCGGCGTGCGATCGAAGGAAACTTCATTCAATGCAAGAAAAATAGCTGGTTCTAGCGCGCTGTAAAAAAACCCGCTTGCCAGGGGTAGGGATTTGGAGTAGTTAATAATTGAACATTCATTCATATAATCCTCCAGGAGAACGCATCGCCATGGCGCGTTGGAGTGACAGACGGACCGGCCAGGCCGGGGGCAGGGGCAAGAAGTCGGCCCAGCCGCTGGGCGAGGAGGGCCGGCTGCGGGCCATTCTGGATGCCGGCCTGCGCGCCTTCGCCCGCCAGGGCTTCGCCCAGACGCCGGTGGCCGAGGTGGCGGCGGCGGCCGGGGTGGCCAGCGGCACGGTCATCTACCATTTCCAGACCAAGGAGAACCTGCTGTTCATCCTGGCCTGGGAGTGTCTGCACCTGCTCTACCGCCGCTGTTCCTCGGCGGTGGCCGAGGCGGCGCCGGGGCCGGACCAGGTGCTGGCCTACGTGGACGCCTATTTTGAGTTCCTGCGCGAGGAGCCGGACCGCATCCTCCTGCTGCTCAAGACCCAGCCCCGGGAGCTGTCCGAGATCACCCTGGCCCCGGGCCTGGACATCCTGACCCTGTGGCAGTCCTGTCGCCGGCTCCTGGTGGACGCCTTCAGCGAGAACCCGGCGGGATCGGGCGAACCGGAGCGGCTGGCCATCTCCCTGCTCGCCCACCTTTCGGGCGCGGCCTGGCTGCACCTGTTCTTCAACGAGGACCTGGAGGGCATGCGCACCACCGCGCGCGACGTGGCCCGCACCCTGGTTCCCGGCCCCCGGCCCTAGCGACCCGTCAATAATCGTGCCGCGGGTTGGCAGAAGCTCCGGACTCGGGTAGGATGGGGCAGTGATCTCTACTGCCCGAACCGGAGTCCAGGCATGAAGGAAACCCCGTTTTTGGTGCGCAACGAGGCCCTGGTCGCCAAGATCAGGGAGATTCCCAGCCTCGGCATCTATGAAGACGAGACCCTGCTGGAACTGCTCACCCTGTCCAAGATGCGCCACTACGAGGCCGGGGAGGTCATCTTCCGGGAGGACACCTACGATCTGTGGATCTATTTCATCATCAGCGGCCAGGTGCGCCTGACCCGGGCCGGCCGGCTCCTGCGCGACCTGCGCCGCCGCGGGGACGTGTTCGGGGAGATGAGCATCATCGACGGCGCGCCGCGCAGCGCCACGGTGACCGCGGTCAAGGAGTCGGACCTGCTGGCCGTGGACGCCTCGCTCCTGGACCGCCTGGACCCCAAGAGCCACACCGCGTTCCACTACGTGCTCTACCGCTTCTTCTCCGAACTGTTGGCCGAGCGCCTGCGCGACACCAACGCCGAGCTGATCCGGCTCAAGAAGCAGCTGGGCGTGCCCTGAGCCGGGCGATCATCCCGCGCCGAATATCTCTCGCAGCCAGTCCGGGACCGGGACCGGCTTGCCCTCGGGCGAGGTGCAGGCGTGCTGGGTGGCGCCGGTGGCCAGGAGCACCGAGTCGCCCGGCGGCCCCCAGACCTCGTAGGTGAAGCTGAGCGAGGCCCGACCCCATTCGCTGACCGCGGCGCGCACCGCCAGCGCGTCGTCGTAGCGGGCCGGACGGCGGTAACGCACTGCGGCCTCGCGCACTGGCAGGTACAGGCCACGGGCCTCCACCTCGGCGTAGGACAGGCCGCGCTCCCGGATGAGCTGGCCCCGCGCCCGCTCGAACCAGTGCAGGTACTCCCCGTAGTAGGCCACTCCCATGCAGTCGGTCTCGCCGTAGGACACGTGGAACCGGTACAGGGTGTGGGGCCGGGGGAAGTCCGGGGTCATGCCCCGCGCCCCAGCTTCTTGAGGGCGAAGGGCAGCAGGGCGTGCCCCTGCTCCAGGACTAGGCCGGTGGCGGCGGCGTTCTGTTCGGTGAAGGCGGGCAGGCGGTGCTCGGTGCAGCCGGGGTGGTGGAGCAGGAAGG
>JAEXTU010000368.1 GCA_023453335.1 Pseudomonadota bacterium
GCTTGGCCCCGGCCGAGGCATCCGCCCCGGCGGAGGAGCCGGCGTCGGCCCCGGATGCGCCGGAGGCGGCCATCCGGGCCGCCAGGCGGCGGGCCGCACCGGCGGCGTTCCCGGCCACGGCCAGGAAGGCGGATGCCTTGGCGTCCAGGAGCGAGCCGGCCTTGGCGGTGTCCGAGGAGGCGGCCTGGCCGAGCAGGTGGGCAAAGGGCACGGACGTCCGCAGCTTGGACGATCCGGATGCCCCGGACTGGGACGACCCGAAGGATCCCAGTGCCCCGCTCTCGGGTTCGGCGTTCAGCAGGGAGGTGGGTAAAAATTGCATGCTGCGACTCCTCGGGGCTCCTTAGTACAAGAGCCGTACCAAAGATCGCAGCAGGGGCCGGAGCCCCGCATCGTCAGGATGGAGACACGGCGGGCGGGGGCATGAAGCGCGTGGACACCGTGGTCCCGGCCTGCTCCGAGGAGGTGAAGGAGATGTCCCCGCCCATGGCCCGGGCCATGAGCCGGGCCGAATAGGTGCCCAGTCCGGTGCCGTTCTTCTTGCCGAAGGTCACGCCCTTCTCGAAGAACCGGCTGCGGATTTCCGCGGGCACCGCGCCCTGGTTCTCCACCGCCAGCTCCGGCGGGGGGCCCGTGCGGCAGAGTATGCGCACGGCCTGGCCGGGCGGCGAGGCCTCCGCGGCATTGCGCAGCAGGTTGGCCAGCAGGGAGTAGCACAGGGCCTCCTCGCCCAGCACCATGAACCTGTCTCCCGTCGCGGCGGGCCGGCCGTCGAGAAGGATGCCCAGGTCCAGGTTCTTCCTCTCCAGGCTCGCGCCCAGGTCATCCCGCACCCGGCGGGCCACCTCCAGGAGATCCACCGGCCTGGGGTTCGGGACGTAGGTCCCCTGCTCCATCCGGAAGAGGTCCAGGGAGCGGTTGATGTCGTCCAGCAGCCGCCAGCCCGACTCCTCGATCACCCGGGCCAGGCGCCAGGGCTCGGCCAGATCCTCCTTCTCATCGACCATGAGCCGGGCCAGGCCGACAATCGCGTTGAGCGGGGTCTTGAGGTCATGGCGCAGGACGCGGTCCACGTCCTCGCGCATGTGGCGGGCCCGGACCTCCTCGGTCACGTCCCGGATGACCCCGCAGAGCCAGCGCTCGCCCCTCTCGTCCTGGGCCACCGCGCCCAGGCCCCGGGCAAAACGCACCTCGCCGCCTTGGGGGATGTACCGGAACTCCAGGTCCACCCGGCCCAGGCTGGCGAACGCCGCGTCCACCTCGCGGTGAACCCGCTCCTGGTCCTCGGCGTGGATGTGGGAGCGCAGCAGTTCCCGGCTGCACTCCACCCCGCCGGGCGCGTAGCCCAGCAGCCGGTAGAGTTCCTCCGACCAGGTGCAGGTGCCGCCCGCCTCGTCCATGCTGTAGCTGCCGATCCGGGCCAGCGCCTGCGCCTCGTTCAGGGCGCGCTCGGACTCGGCCAGATCCTCCCGGCTCTGCTTGAGCCGCCGGAAGAGCAGCTCCTGGGGCCGGGAGAAACCCAGGGTGAGCACCGACTTGTGGAAACAGTAGAAGGCCCCCAGCTTGAAATAGTGCCCCACCTGGTTGAGCAGGCCGTACACGTCATCATATAAGGTGAAGGACAGCTCCGAGGCCACGCTGAACCCCAGGCCGAGGAGCAGGAGCCGGAGCACCCCGGGCTCGAAGTCCGCTGCCCGGCGCTGGAGGAGCAGGGCGGAAAGGGCGAAGGAGACGGCGATGAGGTACTCGGCCCAGACCTTGAAAGGCGTCAGGCCATGTCCTTCAATATAGCAGCGGGGAAAGGCGTCCAGGGGGAAGATGAGCAGGAGGAACCCGGCCAGGACCGCGGCATAGGCGCTGAACACCGGCCAGAACGGCACCCGGCGGCGCACGCAGAAGGGCGCGGCCAGGAAGGCGGCCGCCTTCATCGCGCGGGCCGCGACCCACAACTGGGTGGCCAAGTCCGCGCCGTGGCCGGGGAACACGCCCATGCCCTTGTAGGCCAGGGTGTGCAGCAGGTCCAGGCCGGCCACCGCGAAGAAGCCGTACCCCAGGACCAGGATGGCGCCGTTGTCGATGTGCCGGCGGGCGTTCAGGGCCAGGGCGAAGATGCCGAAGCCCACGAACACCGCAAAGAGTTCCACCAGGCTGTGGAAGAGCAGGTAGTTGCCGGACGAGGCCCAGACCAGGACGGCCAGCGCCAATCCGGCAACCGTGGCCTCGGCCCGGGAATCGAACAGCGCGAGTCCCTTGGACACCCCTTCCCTCCCGAGCGGGGGCGACAGACCCTTGCGCCGCCATGCCCCCGTGGGAATGGACTATCTTTTCGCAGCCAAGGCCGCAAGAAATATATGAGGATTTTTGGACAGTTACCCGGGAGGGGTAGGCTAGAGGTCCACGAGGGCCACGTCGGATTCGGCCAGGGAACGGCCCAGGAAGCGGCCGCCCACCCGGGCGAAGCGGGCCGCGCCGTCGGTGGCCAGGAAGCGGGCCACGCCCGGCCCGGCAGCGGGAGTGGCCAGGCCCGCGGCCCCCAGG
>JAEXTU010000297.1 GCA_023453335.1 Pseudomonadota bacterium
GGCAAGTCCACCACCTTGGCGGCCATCATCGACTACGCCAACAAGAACCGCAAGAAGCACGTCCTGACCATCGAGGACCCCATCGAATTCGTGCATACCCCGCAGTCCTGCCTCATCAACCAGCGCGAACTGGGCCGGGACACCAAGAGCTTCGCCGCGGCCCTGCGCGGCGCCTTGCGCGAGGATCCGGACATCGTCCTGGTGGGCGAAATGCGCGACCTGGAGACCATCCAGCTGGCCCTGGAGGCGGCCGAGACCGGCCACCTGGTGTTCTCTACCCTGCACACCATCTCCGCGGCCAAGACCGTGGACCGCATCATCGAGGTCTTCCCCGGCGACCTGCAGGAGCAGGTGCGGGCCGGCCTGTCCGAGTCCTTGCGCGCGGTGGTGGCCCAGAACCTGTTCAAGCGCGTCGACAAGAAGGGCCGGGCCGCGGCCCTGGAGATTCTGGTGGGCGTGCCCGCGGTGCGCAACCTCATCCGCGAGAACAAGACCTTCCAGATCAACTCCATCATGGAAACCGGCAAGAAGTTCGGGATGCAGACCCTGGACGACGAGATCCTGAAGCTCCTGAGCGCCAAGATGATCGACCCTGACGACGCCTACGAGAAGGCGGTGGACAAGGCCAAGTTCAAGCAGTTCCTGACCAAGCCGCCCAAGGACTTCACCGAGGGAGCCTAAGCCATGCTTCGCGCCCAGTTCGACCATGCCATCAACCAGGTGCTGGACTTCGCGCCCGGCACCTCGGACATCTTCTTCGTGGCCAAGAAGCCGCTCCAGGCCGAGGTGCACGGGGTGCTCAAGGACGTGCCCCTGAAACCGGTCCTGGGGCCGCTCACCCCGTTCCAGACCGAGGCCGCGGCCATGTGCATCATGGGCGCCAACCTGCGGCTCTTCAAGGACCTGGTGGAACGCGGCTCCTGCGACACCTCCTACGAACTGTTCGGCCGGGCCCGCTTCCGCGTGAACATCTTCAGCCAGCGCGGCACCATGTCCATCGTCATGCGCCAGTTGTCCATGGACGTGCCCACCCCGCAGAAGCTCGGCCTGCCGCCCATCTTCGAGGAGATGGCCAAGGAGAAGTTCGGGCTCATCCTGATCACCGGCGCCACCGGCTCGGGCAAGTCCACCACCCTGGCCGCGCTCATCGACTCCATCAATACCCAGTTCCCGGTGCACATCCTCACCCTGGAGGACCCGGTGGAGTTCGTGCACAAGCACAAGAAGGGCACGGTGAACCAGCGGGAGATGGGGGTGGACTTCGACGCCTTCGCCTCGGGCCTGCGCGCGGCCCTGCGCCAGGCGCCCAAGGTCATCCTGGTGGGCGAGATCCGCGACCACGAGACCATCGAGATCGCCATGCAGGCCGCGGAGACCGGCCACCTGGTGCTGGGCACCCTGCACACCTCGGACACCGGCCAGACCATCAACCGCATCATCGGCATGTTCGACTCTTCGGAGGAGAAGCTGGTGAGGCAGCGCCTGGGCGAGAGCCTGAAGTTCATCGTTTCCCACCGCCTCTTGCCCAAGGTGGGCGGAGGCCGGGTGGCCGGCCTGGAGATCCTGCGCAACACCATGCGGGTCAAGGACATCATCCTGAACGGCGAGCAGGGCGAGAAGAACATCTACAACGTGGTGGAGCAGGGCGACGCCTACGGCATGCGCACCTTTGACCAGCACATAGCCGCCATGTTCAAGGACGGCCACGTGAGCGAGGAGTCCGCCGGCATCTTCGGTTCGGACAAGTCCAAGCTCGCCCAGATGATCGACCGCATCAAGAGCGAGCGGGGCGAGAAGGTCACGGACATCGGCGGCCTGGAGATCGACGGCGACTACGGCCACTAGGCCGCGCACCTACATCCCGGAGGGGAAGTCCATGCGGTTTCTCTGCGCCTGCGGCGAGAAAGAGATCAACATCCCGGACGACAAGGTTCCGGCGGTTCCCAAGTTCGCGCTCAAGTGTCCGTTCTGCCAGAAGAAGCTCGTGGTGGAGCGGCAGGGCGACACGGTGAAGGCCTCCTTTGCCGAACCGGTCCCGGTGGCCCCCACCGCGCCGGTGGCCCAGCAGTCCGAGCTTCCGGCCGTGGAGCCGGATGTGTTCCCGCCGGGCTCCACCACCGCCTTTCTGGAGGTGGACGACGCCGCCTGGCGCACCGCCGCGGAGGAGGTTTTCAAGGCCAAGGGCATCTTCTATTCCGAGGCGGCCGAGACCCCGGTGGGCGTGGCCAAGCTGCGACTCAACAACTATCAGGTCATCCTGGTGGAGGACTGCGCGGACTGCATGCCCCTGCTGGCGGAGATCAGTTCCTGGCCTGGGCTCAAGCGCAAGGGCGTCAACGTGGTCATGATCGGGGGCGCGGCCCCCAGCATGCAGCCCAGCATCGCCTTCGAGAAGAGCGTCAACTTCTACCTGAACCAGGCGGACGGGGGCCGGGCCAAGGAACTCCTGGAGGAATGCCTGGCCGGGTACGAGCTCTATTACCGGCCGTTTGCAATGGTCGCAGAAAAGGTGTAGAAGTTTTCTAAAGAATGGAAAACACCGCGAGCCCGCTGCACTCCAGGCTGGCCAACTGCCTGGAGACCATCCTTGAGCTGGAGCCCGATTTGGAGCAGCTCGAGCTCGGTCATGTGCTGCTTGCCGAGTTCGGCCAGCTCAAGTCGTTCCTGGAGCGGCTGGAATCGGTTCGTGTGGACGAGGCCGACGTGACCCGCATCGAGGCGGCCACGTCGCATTTCCTGGAGGAACTCAAGGTTCCGCTGGGCGTCATCCGGGAGGGTGAAGTGAAGCGGCGTCCCCTGCACTGACCATGCTGTGGAAAAAAATCCTCCTGCTGTTCCTGCTGGCACTGAACCTCCTGCTGGCCTCCCATCTTTTTTTCGGCGAGCAGGGGGTTTTCGCCTATTTTGAACTGAATCGGCGCACCGCCGCGCTCCAGAAGGACCTGGCCGCGGCCGAGCGTCGGGGACAGGCCCTGTCCAGCGAGATCCGCCACCTCAAGGGCGACCGGACCCAGGTGGCGGACATGGTTCGTACCCGGATGAATTATTTGAAAGACGGCGAGGTCTTGTATATGTTCCCAGACCAACCCGCGCCGGGGGCCGCAGCCGATGGACAATAAGATCAAGTGGTTCAAGGAATTCCTGGAGATCGAGCCCAACTCCAAGATTTTCTTTCCGTTGGCCCGGTTGCTGCACGAGGACGGGCGGACCGCCGAGGCCATCGACACCCTGAAGAAGGGCGTGGAGAAGCACCCGGACCATCTGGAGGCCCGCTTCTTCCTGGTGGAGTTGCTGGCCGAGCGCGGCCAGGGCGACGGCGCGGCCCGCGAGGCCGACGGCCTGGCCTCCGCCCTGTCCCAGTACCCGGCCTTCTGGCAGGTCTGGGCCGAGCGCAGCGCGCCCAAGTCCAAGGACAGCGCCCTGGCCCTGTCTTTCCTGGCCTCCACCTTTCGCGGCCGCAGCATCACCTGGTCCCAGGTCATCGAAGAGGGGCTGCGTGCCCTGTTCGCCAGCGAGGGCATGGCCAACCCGCTGCTTGCGGCCCAGTCCGAGGTGGTGGGCGAGGTGCATTTCGAGGCCCCGCCGGATATTGAATACCTGGAGGAAGAGGAATTCCCGGTCGAGGCCCCAGGCCTGGACGTGGCGGCCGAGGCCGCTGCGGCCTACGCCGGGGCCAGCCCGGAGGAGTCCATCGCCCAGGTCCTGGCTGGGGAAGGTCCCCAGATCGTGCCCGAAGACACCGACGAGTTCGCCCTGGAGCCCGAGCCGGCCCCGGGCGAGGAGCCCCTGGCCCAGGCCGAGGCCGCGACGGGGGGCGAGGGCAACATCCGCACTCGGACCATGGCCGACCTCCTGGCCGAGCAGGGCGATTACAAGGGCGCCCTGGCCATCTACCAGGAACTGGCCGCCACCGCTACGGGAGACGAGGCCGACGAACTGGAGGGCCTTGCCGCCACCATGCAGTCCAAGCTGCGCCGGGGCGCCGGCGCCCCCGCCCCCCGCCCCGAGCGGCCCCCGCC
>JAEXTU010000379.1 GCA_023453335.1 Pseudomonadota bacterium
CCAGACCAACGCCGCCAAGAAGATCGACGTCCACTACCTCACCCGGGTCGAGGGCCACGGCAACATCGTGGTCGAGATCGACGCCGCCGGGACGGTCCAGACCTGCCGCTGGGAGGTGCCCGAGGCCCCGCGCTTCTTCGAGGCCATGCTCCTGGGCAAACGCTGGGACGTGGTCCACCAGATCACCTCACGCATCTGTGGCATCTGCTCCATCGGGCACCAGCTGGCCTCCCTGCAGGCCACCGAGGAGGCCCTGGGCATCCGGGTCTCGCGCCAGACCACGCTTCTGCGCAAGCTGGCCATCCACGGCGAGAACCTGCAGAGCCACTACCTGCACGTGGGCTACCTGGCCCTGCCCGACTTTCTGGGGGTGGGCTCGGTCATCCCCCTGGCCGCAACCCACAAGAAGGAGCTCACCACCCTCATCGGCCTGCGCCGGCTGGCCAACGAGTTCAGCCAGGCCGTGTGCGGCCGCACCACCCACCCCCAGCGCCTGTTCCCGGGCGGGTTCCTCAAGGCGCCCACCCCGGAGGAGCTGAAGGCCCTCAAGAAGCGCCTGAACGACTCGCTCAAGGCCCTGGACGCGGTGGTGGACCTGGTGGCCTCGGTGGCCCACCGCATCCCGGCCTTCCAGCGGGAGACCGAGTACGTGGCCCTGGTCCACCCCGGGGAATACCCCCTGCTCTGGGGCCAGGTGGGCACCAGCCAGGACCAGAGCCGCCCGGCCTCGGAGTACCTGAACCTCACCAACGAGTACCTGGTGCCCCAGTCCACGGCCAAGTGGTCCAAGAACCAGGCCAAGTCCTACATGGTGGGGGCCCTGGCCCGCTTCAACCTGAACCACGAGCGCCTGCACCCCGGGGCCAAGAAGGCCGCGGCCAAGCTGGGCCTGGCCGCCCCCTGCCACAACCCCTTCTTCATCACCGTGGCCCAGCTGGTGGAGTGCGTGCACTCCACCGAGGACTCGGTGCGCATCCTGGACGAGCTGCTCAAGATGGGGGTGAAGCCCGAGGCCCCCACGCCGGTGACGCCGCGGGCGGGCAAGGGCGCCGGCGCGGTGGAGGTGCCCCGGGGCATCCTCTTCCACTCCTACGAGTACGACGACGAGGGCCGCATCTGCCACGCCGACTGCGTGATCCCCACCAACCAGAACCATGCCAACATCCAGTACGACATGGCCGCGCTGACCCCGCTCATCAAGGAGGAGCCGGCCGAGTCCATCGAGCTCAAGCTCTCCATGCTGGTGCGGGCCTACGACCCCTGCATCTCCTGCTCCACCCACTGCCTGGACCTGAAGGACCGGGGGGTGGTCTGGCGGAAGGTGGACTAGTCCGCCAACCCATGGCACTCTGCGGGCGCGGCGAACTTGCCGCGCCCGCTTTTTTTCACAGCCGGCCCAGGAGGGTGACGGGCATGGACAACCCGCTGTTCTGGACCCTGCTGCCCCTGTGCGCGGTGCTCCTGGATCTCTTCCTGGGCGATCCGCCGCACTGGCCGCACCCGGTGCGCCTCCTGGGCAAGGCCGCCACCGAGCTTTCCCCCCTGGTGCGCTCCGGCAGCCCCGGGGCGCAGAAGGCCAAGGGCGCGGCCGCGGCCGTGCTCCTGGCCTGGGCCGCGGGCGGCACCGCCCAGTTCCTGGCGGAGTTCCCGGGGCTCGGTTTCTTCCTGGCCCTGTACCTGGCCTATGCCGGCCTGGCCCTGGGCCAGCTCCTGCGCGAGGGCGAGGCGGTGCTCACCCTGCTGGAGTCGGGCGACCTGGCCGGGGCGCGCCGATCCCTGGCGCTCCTGGTGACCCGGGACACCGGGGACCTGGACGCCGCGGCCCTGCGCCGGAGTCTGGCCGAAACCCTGGCCGAGAACCTCAATGACGCCTTTGCCGGCCCCTACCTGTTCCTGGCCGTGGGCGGGCCGTTCTGGCTGTGGGCCTACAAGACAATTTCCACCCTGGACTCCATGTGGGGCTACAAGACCGACCAGTGGCGGCACGCTGGCTGGTTCGCGGCCCGGGCCGACGACGTGCTGGCCTTCCTGCCGGCCCGCATCACCGCCGGGGTGCTCCTGGTGGCGGGCTGGATGCTGCGCTTGGACTGGAAGGCGGCCTGGGAGCATACCCGGACCGATGCGCGCACCACCGAGAGCCCCAACGCGGGCTGGCCCATGGCCGCCGCGGCCTGGCTCTGCGGCGCGGCCATGGGCGGGCCCACCCCCTATTTCGGCGCGGTCAAGGACAAGCCGGTGCTCGGCCCGGCCGGGGCCGAGTGGACCGACGAGAAGCTGGGCCGGCTGCTCTCCCTCTGCCGCGCCGCGGGCCTCACCCTGGCCGCCCTGGCCGGTCTCTGCGCCCTGCTGCTCCGGCTGGGGTGAGCCTCCCGCCGTCCTTGGCTTGCGCGGGGAATTGGGATAAGCCTCGGGTCCCGGTACGGTCATGGAAAACGTAGTCAAGCAACGGCGAAAGAGCAGGGTGGTGCGCATCGGCGATGTGCCCATCGGCGGAGACCACCCGGTGGTGGTGCAGAGCATGTGCTGCACCGACACCCGGGACGTGCTCTCCACCCTGGCCCAGATCCGCGAGCTGGCCGCCGCGGGCTGCGAGGTGGTGCGCCTGGCCGTATTGGATGAGGAGGCTGCCGCAGCCATCGCCAGGATAAAGAGCGCCTCGCCCCTGCCCCTCATCGCCGACATCCACTTCGACCACCGCCTGGCCGTGGCTTCGCTGGAAGCCGGGGTGGACGCCCTGCGCATCAACCCCGGCAACATCGGGGGCAAGCGGGCCGTGGACGCGGTGGTCAAGGCCGCCACGGCGCACGGCGCGCCCATCCGCATCGGAGTGAACTCCGGGTCCGTGGAGAAGGCCCTGCTCAAGAAGCACGGCGGCCCCACCCCTGCGGCCATGGTGGAGAGCGCGCTTGGCCACGTGCGCCTGCTGGAGGACCGGAACTTTTCCGCCATCAAGATCTCGCTCAAGTCATCCTCGGTGCTCAACACCGTGGCCGCCTACCGGCTCCTGGCTGAGCAGTGCGACTACCCGCTGCACCTGGGGGTCACCGAGGCCGGCACCCTGACCCGGGCCGCGGTCAAGACCAGCGCGGGCCTGGGCATCCTCCTGGCTGAGGGCCTGGGCGACACCCTCCGGGTATCCGTGACCGGCGACCCGGTGGACGAGATGCTGGTGGCCTGGGAACTGCTGCGCGCCCTGGGCCTGCGCGCCCGGGGGCCGGAGATCGTGGCCTGCCCCACCTGCGGCCGCACGGAGATCGGCCTGGCCGACCTGGCCCGGGCCGTGGAGCGGCACCTCCTGGCCGTGCCCGAGGTCTTCACCGTGGCGGTGATGGGCTGCGTGGTGAACGGCCCGGGCGAGGCCCGCGAGGCGGACATCGGCTTGGCCGGCGGCCGCGGCCTGGGGATCATTTTCCGCAAGGGCGAGGTGGTGCGCAAGGTCAAGGAAAAGGACCTGCTGCCCGCCTTCCTCAATGAACTCGACATCTTCCTCGAAGAACGGAGACGCACTGCATGAAACTGTCCCAGATGTACGCCCCCACCCTCAAGGAGGCCCCGGGCGATGCCGAGGTGGTCAGCCACAAGCTGCTCACCCGGGCCGGCATGATCCGCAAGCTCACCTCGGGCATCTACACCTACCTGCCCCTGGGCCTGCGCGCGCTCAACAAGGTGGCGGACATCATCCGCGCGGAGATGAACCGGGCCGGGGCCCAGGAGGTGCTCATGCCCATGGTCCAGCCCGGCGACCTGTGGCGCGAGTCCGGCCGCTGGGAGGTCTACGGCAAGGAGCTGCTCCGCTTCGAGGACCGGCACGGCCGCGACTACTGCCTGGGACCCACCCACGAGGAGATCATCACCGACCTGGTGCGCGGCGAAATAAAGAGCTACCG
>JAEXTU010000009.1 GCA_023453335.1 Pseudomonadota bacterium
GTGTGTGGAGCTGGTGCAGACCGCGGCCGAGCGCAGCCGAGAGCGCCGGGTGCTCAACCTGCGCGGCGAGGTGGTGCCTTACATCCGGCTGCGCGACTGGTTCGCGGTGCCGGGCGAGGTGCCGGCCATCGAGCAGGTGGTGGTCACCGGGGTGCAGGGCTCCCGGGTGGGCATCGTGGTGGACCACGTGATCGGCGAGCACCAGACGGTCATCAAGAGCCTGGGCCGCCTGTACCGGGACGTGGAGGGCCTCTCCGGGGCCACCATCAAGGGCGACGGGTCCATGGCCCTGATCCTGGACGTGCCCCGCCTGCTGCGGGCGGTGACCGCGGTCCGGGTCTAGGCAAGGCCAGGAGACGACATGGCGCTGGCTGCATCCGCCCCCGACAAGTCCGGCAGGCCGGTGCGGGAAGAGTTTCCCGAGCGGCGCCCCGCGCTGTCGGACAAGGAGTTCCGGCGGTTCGCCGAGTTCATCCACTGCGAGTGCGGCATCAAGCTGCCGCCCTCCAAGAAGACCATGCTCGAGGCCCGGCTGCAGAAGCGGCTGCGCATCTTGGGCATGGCGGACTTCACGGCTTACGCCGACCAGCTCTTCAGCCCGGGCGGCATGGAGCGGGAACTCATCCACCTCATCGACGCGGTGACCACCAACACCACCGATTTCTTCCGGGAGCCCCGGCATTTCGAGTACATGGACGACGTGCTCCTGCCCCAGTGGCGCGCCGCGCAGAAGGGCCGGGAATTCCGGGTCTGGAGCGCGGGCTGCTCCCTGGGCATGGAGCCCTACACCCTGTCCATGGTGCTCTCGGAGTTCGCCTCCCGGTTCCCGGACTTCCGGTTCAGCATCATGGCCACCGACATCTCCACCCAGGTCCTGGAAAAGGCCGCGCGCGGCGTCTACACCGAGGACCAGGTGCGGGCTGTGCCGGAGACCCTCAAACGCAAGTACTTCCTGCGCAGCAAGGACCGCGCCCGGGGCCTGGTGCGGGTGGCCCCGGAGTTGCGCAGCACCGTGACCTTCCGCCGCCTCAACTTCATGGAGGACTTCGGGGTCAAGGACAAGTTGGACGTGGTCTTCTGCCGCAACGTCATCATCTATTTCGACAAGGCCACCCAGGAGACCCTCCTGCGCCGGCTCACCGACTGCCTGCTCCGGGGAGGGCACCTGTTCATCGGGCACTCCGAGAGCTTGGCCGGCATGGCCCTGCCCGTGGCCCAGGCCGCCCCGACCATCTACCGGGTGGGTCCATGAGCCAATCCGCCCGGGAAGAGAACGTGTTCTACCTCCAGCCCGGGGAGTGCCTGCTCACCAGCGAACCCCTGCGGGTGGTCACAGTGCTCGGCTCCTGCGTGGCCGTGACCTTCCATGACCCGGTGTCCCGGCTCTCGGCCATCTGCCACGCGGTGTTCCCCAACCGGCGCTGCCGCGGCAAGCTGGCCGAGCACGACTCCCCCTACCGCTTCGTGGACGAGTCGGTGTCCCGCCTGGTGGAGCGCCTGGAGCGGCACGGGGTGCCCCGGGGCCGGCTGGAGGTCAAGGTCTTCGGCGGGGCCGAGGTGCTGGCCCAGGGCCGGCCGCCCACCCCGGGCCTGGCCGTGGGCCGCAGCAACGTGAAGGCCGCCTTCGACGCGCTGCAGGCCCGCGGCCTGGTTGTGTCGGCCTCGGACCTGGGCGGCAAGCGGGGCCGCACCCTGGTCTTCGCCACCCTGACCGGCGAGGTGCTGCTCAAGCGGCAGGGCGGGGAGAGTGGGGTCGCGAAACCGGGAGGCGATGCGCGGTGAGCGGGCGGATCAAGGTGCTGGTGGTGGACGACTCGGCCCTGGTGCGTTCGGCCCTGACCGAGATGCTGGGCTCGGACCCGGAGATCGAGGTGGTGGGCGCGGCCCAGGACCCCTTCGTGGCCGCCAAGAAGATGGAGACCGTGGTTCCGGACGTGATCACCCTGGACGTGGAGATGCCGCGCATGGATGGCATCACCTTCCTGCGCAAGATCATGAGCCAGCACCCCATCCCGGTGGTCATCTGTTCCACCCTCACCGAGGCGGGGTCCGAGACCATGCTGCGGGCCATGGACGCCGGGGCCGTGGACATCATCCAGAAACCCAAGGTGGGCACCCGGGCCTTTTTCGAAGAGAGCCGCATCCGCATCACCGACGCGGTCAAGGCCGCGGCCCGGGCCGACCTGCGCAAGATCCGGGTGCGCTCCACCCCGGCCAAGATCCAGCCCAAGCTTACCGCGGACGCGGTCATTGCCGTCCCGACCAAGGCGTCGGTATTGCAAACCACCGAGAAGGTGCTGGTGGTGGGGGCGTCAACCGGAGGGACGGAAGCCCTGCGGGAGTTCCTGGAGGCCATGCCCGGCGACTGCCCGGGCATCGTCATCGTGCAGCACATGCCCGAGAAGTTCACCGCGGCCTTTGCCCAGCGCTTGAACACCCTGTGCCGCATCACGGTGAAGGAGGCCGCGGACAACGACACCGTGCTGCGCGGCCAGGCCCTCATCGCCCCGGGCAACCGCCACATGCTGCTCAAGCGCAGCGGAGCCCGCTACCACGTGGAGGTCAAGGACGGCCCCCTGGTCTGCCGGCACCGGCCCTCGGTGGACGTGCTCTTCCGCTCGGCCGCGCGCTACGCGGGCAAGAACGCGGTGGGGGTCATCATGACCGGCATGGGCGACGACGGGGCGCGGGGCATGCGGGAGATGCACGACGCCGGGGCCCACACCGTGGCCCAGGACGAAGCCTCCTGCGTGGTCTACGGCATGCCCGGCGAGGCGGTGAAGGCCGGCGGCGTGGACAAGATCATGGCCCTGGACACCATCGCCCCCTACGTGGTGAACTACTGCGCGCGCACCGCGCCCTGACTACTTCTTCCCGCCATTGTGCCGGTAGAACACCACCCGGACCTTCTCCCGCACCACCAGGCCCTCGGTGATGACCCCGTCCAGCCAGGCGGCGAAGGCGTCGATCTTGTCGGGGGCGTCGGTGATCTCCACCACCATGGGCAGGTCCTCGGACAGGCGCAGCACGCGGCTGGTGTGCATCCGGCTGTTGGCCCCGAACCCGGCCCGGCCGCGCAGGGCGGTGGCCCCGGCCATGCCCTGGCGGCGGGCCTCCTCCACCAGCACCTCGTAGAGGGGCCGGCCGTCGCGCTGGTCGCTCTCGCCGATGTAGACGCTCAGGCGTTCCGCGTCGCGGGGAAGTTCCATGCAAGGCCTCCTCTAGGCTAGACGAAGCGGGCCGCGACCAGGCCCAGGGCCAGGCCGGCCAGGCCCAGCAGGTTCTGGCCGCCCAGGTAGGCCAGGGCCCAGGCCCACTGGCCCTGGCGCAGCAGGTCCGCGCCCTCGAACATGTAGGTGGAGAAGGTGGTGTACCCACCCATGAAGCCCACCAGCACCGCCAGCCGCACCTGCGGGACCGCGGCCAGGCGGGAGTCGAACAGGCCCCAGAGCAGGCCGAAGAGCAGGCAGCCGCTCACGTTGACCACCCAGGTGCCCAGGGGAAAGGTCCCGGCGTAGAGCCGGTGGACCAGGCCGGCCATGCCGTAGCGGCACACGGTCCCCAGCCCGCCGGCCAGGGCCAGCCAGAGGAGTTTCATGTCCGACAGCGCTCCTTGCCGGCTTGGGCGTGAAGGGTTAGTTTCTGCTTCGGCTCCCGCGATCCCGCCCCCAACCCCGACCCCCGGAGGAGCCGTGCCCCTGGAGACCGAACTCAAGGTCTGCGACGTGGACCTGGACGCCGTGCGGCGCAGCCTACACCAGGCCGGAGGCGAACGCCAGGGCCGGGTGTTCGAGGCCAACGAGGTGTTCGACGACGCGGCCGGGAGCCTGCGCGCCACGGGGGTGCTCCTGCGCCTGCGCCGCGAGTCCGGGGTTCCGGGCGGGCTGCTCACGGTCAAGCTGCCCAAGGCCGGGCCGGCCGGGCTCAAGACCCGCGAGGAACGCGAGACCCGGGTGGCGGACCCGGACGCCCTGCGCGCCATCCTGGATGGCCTGGGCTACCGGGTGCTCCTGCGCTACGAGAAGGTGCGCGAGGCCTGGGACCTGGCCGGCTGCCACGTGTGCCTGGACCGCCTGCCCTTCGGCGACTTCGTGGAGCTGGAGGGGCCGCCGGAGGCCATCGCCGCGGCCCTGGCCCGCCTGGGCCTGGAGGGACTCCCCTTCTCGGACCGCACCTACCACGCCCTGTACCGGGAGCACCTGGCCGCGCGCGGCCTGCCCCCGGCGGACAGTTTCGTGTTCCCGGAGCCGGAGCGCGCGGCGCTCCTGGCCGGCCTGGGAATCCCTACCTGAGACCTGGACAATACCCCGTAGCGACTTACAGTTTCCGGGACGAGCGGCGGCCCCTTTACCTCCCTGGCCTTTTCCCGTAGGTTTCTCAGCCAGGGACAGGGTCAGGGAAGCCGTCTGGCCGCCCGAGGAAACCGAGGACCGGAGTCGATCATGCCCGCACCGTTTGCGCGCCCGGGAGGGGCCCCGGATACGCACGTGGAGGAAGATGTTCGCGAGCCCCGCCGGTACAAGGTGCTCCTCCACAACGACAACTATACCACCATGGAGTTTGTGGTCCGGGTGCTCATGCACGTGTTCAACAAGAACGAGTCCGAGGCCAACGCCATCATGCTCCGGGTGCACAACAACGGCGTGGGTGTTTGCGGGGTGTTCACCGCCGAGGTGGCGGAGACCAAGGTGACCCGGGTCCTGCTGCTGGCCCGGGAGGCCGGCTATCCCCTCAAATGCACCATGGAAGAGGTCTAGATGCTGTCCAAGCGACTGGAAAAGGTGCTCTCCGCCGCGGTCAAGGAAGTCCGCCGCCGCCGGCACGAATACCTGACCCTGGAGCATTTGCTCTACGCCATGCTCCTGGAGCAGGTGGGCCGCGACATCCTGGTCAACTGCGGGGTCAACGTCATCCGGCTCAAGCACCAGCTGGAGCGCTTCTTCATCGACCACATGGAGATCGTGGGCGAGGAGGCCGCCACCGAGGTGGTGCAGACCCTGGGCGTGCAGCGGGTCCTGCAGCGGGCCATCCTGCAGATGCAGTCCTCGGGCAAGGACAAGGTGGAGGTCGGCGACGTGCTGGCCGCCCTGTTCGAGGAGGACGACTCCTATGCCGTGTACTTCCTCAAGTCGCACGGGGTGTCCCGCCTGGACATCCTGGAATACATCTCGCACGGCCGTGCGGCCGATGACGAGGCGGGCTGGGGGCCACTGGAGGGCTCGCCCGGCGGCAGCGGCGAGGGCAAGCCCTGCGAGGGCGAGTGCGAGGGCAAGCCCGGGGCCCAGCAAAGCATGCTGGCCCAGTTCACCGTGAACCTGGTGGAGCGGGCGCAGAAGGGCGAGATCGACCCGCTCATCGGCCGGGCGCCCGAGCTGGCCCGCACGGTCCAGGTCCTGTCCCGCCGGCGCAAGAACAACCCACTCTACGTGGGCGACCCCGGGGTGGGCAAGACCGCCCTGGCCGAGGGCCTGGCCCTGCGCATCGTCAAGGGCGAAGTGCCCGAGGCCTTCAAGGAGGCCAAGATCTTCGCTTTGGATATGGGCGCGCTGCTGGCCGGCACCAAGTACCGCGGCGACTTCGAGGCCCGCATGAAGGGGGTCATCGCCGAGCTGACCAAGATCCCCGGGGCCATCCTGTTCGCGGACGAGATCCACACCATCGTGGGCGCGGGCGCCACCAGCGGCGGCACCCTGGACGCCTCCAACATCCTCAAGCCGGTCCTGGCCTCGGGCAAGGTGCGCTGCATCGGCTCCACCACCTACGAGGAGTACAAGAACCACTTCGAGAAGGACCGCGCCCTGTCCCGCCGCTTCCAGAAGATCGACGTGGGCGAGCCCAGCGCCGAGGAGAGCGTGGACATCTTGAAGGGTCTGCGCACCTACTACGAGGAGCACCACGGGGTGCGCTACACCCTGGGCGCGCTCAAGGCCGCGGTGAGCCTCTCGGACCGCCACCTGGGCGACCGCTACCTGCCGGACAAGGCCATCGACGTGATCGACGAGGCCGGGGCCATGCTCAAGCTGGAAGGGCGGCCGCGCAAGGAAGCGGTGATCCGGCCCCGGGACATCGAGAAGGTCATCGCCCGCATGGCCCGCATCCCGGTGGAGCGCATCTCCACCACCGACCGCATGCGCCTGCAGAACCTGGACACCGACCTCAAGGGCCGGGTGTTCGGCCAGGACCACGCGGTGGACGTGCTGGCCCGGGCCATCAAGCGCTCCCGCGCGGGGTTTAGGCCCGCGGGCCGGCCCACCGGCAGCTTCCTGTTCGTGGGGCCGACCGGGGTGGGCAAGACCGAACTGGCCCGCCAGTTGGCCGCCTGCCTGGGCATCAACTTCGTGCGCTTCGACATGAGCGAGTACATGGAGAAGCACGCGGTGTCGCGGCTCATCGGCGCGCCCCCGGGCTACGTGGGCTTCGACCAGGGCGGCCTACTCACCGACGCCATCCGCAAGAACCCCTACACGGTCCTGCTCATGGACGAGATCGAGAAGGCCCACCCGGACGTGTTCAACATCCTGCTCCAGGTCATGGACTACGCCACGCTCACCGACAACAACGGCCGCAAGGCCGACTTCAGCCACGTGGTGCTGCTCATGACCTCCAATGCCGGGGCCTTCGAGATGGCCGGCAAGAGCATCGGGTTCTCCTCCACGGCGTGCGAGGACAAGGCCGACCGCTGCATGGACGCGGTGGAGAAGCTCTTCTCCCCCGAGTTTCGCAACCGGCTGGATGCGGTGGTGAGCTTCCACAGCCTGACCCCGGAGATCATGACCCAGATCGTTGACAAGCTGGTGGCCGAGCTGAACCAGCGCATGGCCGAGAAGCGCATCACCGTGCGGCTCACGGACAAGGCGCGGGCGCTGTTGGCCGAGCGCGGCTACGACAACGAGTTCGGGGCCCGGCCCCTGGCCCGGCTCATGGAAAAGGAAGTGGAGGACCCCCTGGCCGACGAGATGCTCTTCGGCAAGCTGGCCGGCGGCGGCAACGCCGTGGTGGACGCGCCCAAGAGCACGCCCAAGGCGGCCAAGGGCAAGCGTGAGGGCCTGGGGCTGGTGTTCTCGTTCGAGTAGATTGTTAAAGCAACACGTGAAGAATTTCAGGAAACGCCCATGAACCCCGGGGCCGCTGCGGAACGCGCCGCGGCGGCCCCTTTTTTGCGCCATGCCCGTGTACCTGCTGCACCCTGACCACCCCGGATTCCCGGACCCTTGCCGGGCCGACCCCTGCGGCCTGGTGGCCGTGGGCGGCGACCTGACCCCGCTGCGGCTCATGCACGCCTATGCCAGCGGCATCTTCCCCTGGTACTCGGC
>JAEXTU010000083.1 GCA_023453335.1 Pseudomonadota bacterium
GTGCTATAGGGTGCGCCCCCTTCCGGGCCTTTTGCCGGACGCGGTCAACCCACAGATTTACTAGGATATTCTCATACCCATGCGCTACGATGTCCACACCCACGCCTTCCACCCGAAGGTGGCGGACAAGATCCTGGCCCAGCTCCAGGAGCACTACGGCATCGCCCCGGTGGGCCGGGGCACGGCCGACGACCTCCTGGAGCGCCTGGCCCGGGCCGGCATCCACCGCGCGGTGGTGCACAACGCCGCCACCGCGCCGGCCCAGGTGACCCCGGCCAACGACTTCGTGCTCGGCCTGGCCAAGGCCCACCCGGAGATCATCCCCTTCGGCCCCCTGCACCCCGCGGACCCGGGCTGGGCCGAGGCCATGGAGGGCCTGTGGAAGCGGGGCGTGCGCGGCATCAAGCTGCACGCCGACTTCCAGGGCTTCCGCCTGGACAACCCGGCCCTGGACCCCATCTTCGAGGCGGGCCGCGGCCGGTTCTGCTTCATGCTGCACGTGGGCGACCGCCTGCCCCCGGACCTGAACCCCTCCTGCCCCTTCAAGGTGGCCCAGCTCCTGGACCGCCACCCCGGGCTCACGGTCATCGCCGCCCACCTGGGCGGGTATTTGCACTGGCAGTACGCCCTGGAGTCTTTGGTGGGCCGCGACGTGTTCCTGGACACCTCCAGCTCCCTGCCCTTCCTGGACGACGCCACCCTGCGCGAGATCATGCACCGCCACGCCCCGGAGCGCATCCTCTTCGGCTCGGACTACCCCCTCTTCGACCCCGGGTCCGAGGCCGCGCGCCTGCAAGAGCGCCTCTCCCTCACCGACGACGCCCTGGAGCGCCTCCTGTCCGGCGCCGCCCTCCTCTTCGGCCCGGGCGCGGACTTCGCGCCGAAACTGTAGCAGGAATAGAACGGGCGATTCATGAACCGCCCCTACGAAAGAGCGCCCTGCCCAACGCGCCGGCGCGGTTCTCTTGTGTAGGGGCGATTCACGAATCGCCCTTGCTTTTGCCTTATTCCTTCCGTTTTCCCAACGCATCCTCCGCCGCAGCCCTGACCGCCGCTGCCGCGGTCTCGGCATACTCTTTCTTCTCCAAGGGCAGTCCGGCCAGGGCGGCCATGACGCGGTCCGCGTCGAAGATTGCGGCCTCCGCCGGGGTCAGGCCCTCGGCCAGTTCCGCGGCCACGTCGCAGCAGACCAGGAAGGTGCCGCAGCCGCTGCCCTCAAAGCCGGCGCGGGTGATGCGGCCCTGTTCGACCAGGAGCGAGATGGAGACTTCGCGGCCGGAGCGGTCGCGGTGGTGGCCGACGGCCGCGGGCAGGGGCAGGGCCCCCTGCCGCCGGGGGTGCTTCCAGCGCTCGACGGCCGCGGGGCCGAAGCGCTCCAGGGAGTCCGCGTCCACCATGGCCTGGAGCTGGGCAGCCAGCGCGTCGGGATCATGGGGCATGGGGCCTCCGGGGCATGGGTTGGCGGGTCAGGCCTCGCGGCAGAGGGACAGGACCAGGTCCACGGCCTGGGGCAGGGCCGCGGCCACGCCCGGGCTCAGGCCCGGTTCCGGGACGGCCGGGATGCACCCGGCCTGCACGGCCACCACCCGCACGTCCACGCCCAGGGCGCTCTTCAGCATGGCCAGCTCGGTCAAAGCCGGGAAGGCGTGCAGATCCGTGCGCAGCGCAGGGCCGGCGGCCAGGTCCACCTCCCAGCACTCGCCCGCGGCGCGGCCGTCGGCCTGGGTGGCGTCCACGATGACCAGGCGCTGCGGCCGGGAATCGGCCACGGCCAGGTCCAGGAGCAGTTCCTGGATGGCGGTGCCGGCATTGAGCAGGACCACGTCGGAGGGAAGGTCCGGGCGGGCGGCCAGCAGGTCGATCACCTGCGGCCCGGCCGCGTCGTCGCCGGCCATGGCGTTGCCGCAGCCCAGGACCAGGACCCGCGAGGAGAAGGCGCGTGCGTCCATCAGTACATCACTCCCAGCCGCTCCCATTGGGCGCGGGCTTCGGCCTCCAGGCGGGCCACTTCCGAGGCGGGTTTGAGCGGGATGACCAGGGCCTCGGCCACCACCTGCCAGAGGTATTTCACCTCCCAGGCGCAGTCCGGGTAGTGCCTGGGCAGCCGGTAGCGGATCTGGTCGCGGCAGTTGGGGCAGCCCACCACCACCACGTTGGCGCCGCAGCCCTTGATCTGCTCCACCTTGCGCCGGCCGTGGAAGGCGCTGACCGCCTCGCGGGGCGTGGGCCAGTTGCCGCCGCCCGCGCCGCAGCAGTAGTTCTCGGCGCGGCCGGGCGAGAACTCCACCCGCGCCTCCACGCACTGGTCCAGGATCCAGCGCGGCTCGTCGTAGGAATGGCGGCCGCAGTAGCGCTCCAGCTCGCGCCCGTGCTCGCAGGGGTCGTGCCACACGAAGGTCTTGCCCGCGTGCACGCTCTTGTCCAGGGCCAGGCGGCCGTCCCGGATGCGCTCCACGAGGTAGTCGTAGAAGGAGCGGACGTTGAGCCCGGTCTCGGGCGCGGCCATGCGGCCCGCGGCCTCGTCCCGGTCCAGGGTCTTGCGGCAGGCCAGGGAGCTGGCCCCGCAGTCGGGCAGGATGAGTCCCTTGGCCCCCAGGGTGCGCTGGATGTCCAGCTTGCGCCGGGCCAGGAGCCGGCTGGTCTTGAAATCGCCCACGAACAGGGCCCAGTCCACCGAGTCCCAGTTGTGGCTGGGCACGGTCCAGTTCTCGCCCGCGGCGTAGAAGATCTTCCACCACCACTTGAGGTCGTCGAAGTCCGCAAAGATTTCCTTGGAGTTTGGGAAGAAGACCAGGTCCGCGCCCTGCTTGTCCACGGGCACGTAGAACCCGGGACAGCCCTCCCGGGACAGCTCGCCGCCCAGGTCGGCCAGGACCTGGAGGTAGTCGTCCAAGAGGATGTCCAGGGTGTTGCCGGAGCGGACCATGCGCTCCACGCCCTGGGCCAGGAGCGGCGGGACCATGGCCCGGTCGGCCAGGCCACGCAGGCGCAGGAAGATGCCGGGCAGGTCCACCCCCACGGGGCAGGCCCGGGCGCACAGGCCGCAGCCGGTGCAGGACCAGGGGAACAGGGAGGACCGGGCCGCGTCCAGGTCGCCGGCCAGGAGCATGCGGATCACGCCAAGGGAGGTCGCGCCATCCAGGCCCGGCGCGCCGCTGAGCGGGCAGGCCTCGGCGCACGCGCCGCAGTCGGTGCAGGCAAACAGCCCGTGCCCCTCCATCTTCTTCGCCACCTCAGGCGGCAGCGCGCAGTCCTTGAGCGTCACCATTCGCACCCCGTCCCGCACCTATAGGGGCAAAACCCCAGTGGGTAAAGGGGGGATTGGGGGCGCGGGCTATCCCTGCCCGGCCTCGTACCCGGTCACTAGGTCCGCGTACTTGGCGTGCAGCAGGCGGCGGTCGGCGTCGTCGAACTCGGCGAGCATGGCGTCCATCTCCTCCCGGGTGAAATACCGCATGACCGGGAAGAAGAAGTGCTTGTCCTCCTTGACGATGTGCGGCGGATAGAACTCGGCCAGGCGCAGGAGCCGGGGCACTATCTCCGCGGCCACGGCCGCGTCGTCGCGGCAGGACACCGCGGCGCTGGCCTCGGCCACGGCCTTGACCAGGGCGCGGCCCTGCACGTGCTCGGCCACCAGCTCGCCCAGGATGCGGCGCTCATCCGCGCTGAGGGGCTTCTTCTCCAGCTCGCGGAACAGGATGGCCTCCTCCTTGCCGTGGTGGCAGCGGTCCGCGTAGGTCCGGTAGAAGTCCACCGCGGCGTCGATGAAGCGCACGTCGGGCAGGCCGCCCGCGGCGATGCGCTCGGCCTCCTTGACCATGAGGCCGAGCATGCGCTCGATGAGCCGGTGTTCGTGCATCAGGGGGCCGATGGGCTGCATGGCGGACCTCCAGAGTCAGGGTTCGGGTCGCCTCGGGAAAGAGGCGTCTTCCCGTGTAGCACGCTTCCCCCGCGGAGTAAAACCCCGCGGGGAATTTTCCTTGGATGGGGCCGAACTCCGGAGGGCGGGACGCGCCGCCACGCAAAAGGCCCGGTTTCCCGGGCCTGGCGCGCGTGGCGGAAGGTAACTGGAGTCGAACCAGCCTGGGAGCTCTCGCCCCCACAGCAGTTTTGAAGACTGTGCCGCCCACCGGGACGGATTACCTTCCAGAGGAAGGAGACATCTAGCAGACGGCCGGAGGCGGCGCAAGCCGGGCAGGTCTTGCCGAGGTCCCGGCACCGCGGTTCCCGGCCTGGGAGGCAGGCCGGGAACCGGGGGCGCGGAGGGCTAGAGGCCCTTGCGCTCGATGAAGCGGAGAATCAGGACGTAGGCCGCGGCCAGGAGCACGATGACCACCCAGTGGTTCAGGCCGAGCACCCCGGGCAGGGTGAGCTTGCCCAGATCGCCCCAGGTGAAGAGCGTGGCCTTGAGCGCGTCGAAGGTGTGGGCGAACAGCGCCGCGCCCGCCAGCATGCCGGCGATGCCCCACAGGGCGTCCAGGCGGCCCTCGCCCACCGCGCCGAGCGAGGTGCCCGGGCAGTAGCCGAGCAGGCCCCAGCCCAGGCCGAAGAGCATGCCGCCCACGATGTTGGGGCCGAGCTCCAGGCCCTTGATGGAGAGCTTGGCCAGGCCCAGGTCGCCCAGCAGGTGGATGCCCACCATGGCCACGAGGATGTGGCTGAACATGAACTTCACGATGGTCATATCCTTGAGGCGCAACGCGCCCAGCTGCTTGTCGTAGCGCAGCACCCGCGCCTTCTGGGTCAGGACCCCGAAGATGATGCCGGTGATGAGGCCGTAGATGAGTTCCATGGCTACTTCCCTCCGTATACGATACGGGCCATGATGATGCCGCCGATGAAGAAGAACACCGCGGACGCGAACCCGCTCAGGGCGAGCTGGCTCAGGCCGGACAGGCCGTGCCCGCTGGGGCAGCCGCCGGCCAGGCGCGCGCCGTACATGGCCACAATCCCGCCCACAAAGGCCACCGCGGCCCGCGGCCCCTTGGCCGCGCCGAAGCGCTCCCGCCACATGTCGGGCACGGCCTGGATGGTGAAGTCATGACCGAACCTGGCCGCCAGGAACGCGCCCACGAAGATGCCCAGCACGAACAGGAACTGCCAGTCGAAGATGGGCTTCTCCTTGAGGTAATAGCTCAGGGTGGCCACCGCCTCGGGCGAGACGAACCGCTCCAGCATGCCCGCGCCGCGCACGAAGGTGGTGGAGGCCCCCAGGTACTTGTCGGCCACCAGCACCGAGGCCACGGCCAGCAGGCCCGAGAGCGCGCCCGCCACGTAGGGGCTCCAGGCCCCGCGATCAGTTTCGTTGCTCATATGCGCACCTCCGATAAGGAAATGGAAATCCACGGTTGTCGAACAGATAAGCTCGACCCCTCTCCCTGTAAACCCCCCTGGGGTATATTTTCCGAAAACGGTCGGGATTAGCCGGGGGATTGAGCCACCCGGCGCAGCAGGGCCGGGTCGTCGGCAAAGAAGCCGTCCGCGCCCAGGGACAGGGCGCGGCGCATGGCGGGCTCGGTGTTGCGGCCGCCCCTGGCCCAGGGCAGGAGCAGGGCCCCGGCCGCGTGCACCGCGGCGGCCAGGTCGGGGGTGAGGTCCGCCTCGTCGGGGTGGAAGGAGGCCGCGCCCAGCTCGGCCAGCCGGCCCACGATGGCCGGGATGGGGTAGGCCCGGTCGGCCAATACCCCCACCCGGGCCGCGGGCTCGGCCAGGCGCAGGGCATCCAGCACCTCCTGGGAAAAGCTGGAGAAGAGCACCGACCCCAAGATCCCCCGCTGCCGCACCGGACCGAGCGCCAGGGCCGCGGCCTGAGGGGCGTCCACCTGCTCCAGCACCTCGGGCTTCACCTCGATGTTGATCTGGATGCGGCCGACCAGCAGGTCCAATGCCTGTTCCAGGGTCGGGATGCGCTCGGCCGCAAAGCCCGGGCCGAACCAGGAGCCCGCGTCCAGGCGGGAGATTTCTGCAAGGGTATGCGCCGCGAGCCGGCCCCGGCCGTCGGTGGTACGATCGAGCGTCGCATCGTGCAGGACCACCGGCACCAGGTCCCGGGTCAGCCCCACGTCGAACTCCACCATGTCCGCGCCAGCAAGCAGGGCCGCCCGGAACGCGGCCAGGGTGTTCTCCGGCGCGTGGGCGCTGTCGCCCCGGTGGGCGATGATGAGAATGCCGCTCAAGCCGGGTCCGGGAGCAGGGTGTAGTCCATGCTCCTGCGTCGGGGGGTGAAGCCGGCCCGCGTGACCAGCCGGCGCAGTTCCGGCTCGGGCAGGCGGAAGCTCACGCCGGTGGCCTTGACCACGTTCTCCTCGATCATGGTGGAGCCGAAGTCGTTGGCCCCGAAGAACAGGGCCAGCTGCCCCACCAGCGGCCCCTGGGTGACCCAGGAGGCCTGGAGGTTGGGCACGTTGTCCAGGTAAAGGCGGGAGAGGGCCAGGAACTTGAGGTACTCGCTGCTGGCCGCCTCGGGCCGGGGCAGGCGGGTGTTCTCGGGCTGGAAGGTCCAGGGGATGAAGGCGGTGAACCCGCCGGTCTCGTCCTGCAGGGAGCGCACCCGCGTGAGGTGCTCCAGGCGCTGCTCCAGGGTCTCGCCCTGGCCGAACATCATGGTGGCGGTGGTCTTCATGCCCTGCGTGTGCGCCTCGCGCATGACCGCCAGCCAGGCGTCGGCCCCGCACTTGTTGGGCGAGACCTCGCGCCGCACCGCGTCGACCAGCACCTCGGCCCCGCCGCCCGGGATGGAGTCCAGCCCGGCCGCGCGCAGGCGGCGCACCACCTCGGCCACCGGCAGCCCGCCGTCCCGGGCCAGGAAGTCGATCTCCGTGGGCGAGAGCCCGTGGATGGCCACGGTGGGGAACCGGGCCTTGAGGAAGGCGAACAGGTCCTCGAACCAGGCCAGCTTGAGGTCCGGGTGCATGCCCCCTTGCAGGAGGATCTGGTAGCCGCCCAGGTCCACGGTTTCCTGCACCTTGGCGGCCAGCTCCTCCCGGGTGAGCACGTAGCCCTCCGGGTCGCCGGGCGGCCGGAAGAACGCGCAGAACTTGCACCCGGACACGCACACGTTGGTGTAGTTCACGTTGCGGTCCACGATGTAGGTGACCACCGGGTCCGGGTGCATCGCCAGCCGCCGGGCGTGGGCCAGAGCCCCCAGGGTGAAGAGGCTCTCCCCCTCCCAGAGGCGCAGGGCCTGCGCGGCGTCCATTCTCTCGGCCATGGGTTCCCCGTTCTTGACGCGTGCTGGAATTTGGCGGACAAGGTACGCCTCGAACGAGACGCCCATGCTGCCGCACATGCTGTCCGACCATGAGCTAAAGGCCCTGCTGGCAAAGGTCAAGACCATCGCCGTGCTGGGGGCCAACGACTCGCCCGGCCGTCCCGTGGACATGGTGGGCCGCTACCTGCTGGCCGCCGGGTGCACGGTGCTGCCGGTGCACCCCAAGCGCAAGACGGTCTGGGGCCTGCCCGCCTTCGCCCGCCTGGCCGACCTGCCCTGCCCCGCCGACCTCATCGACCTGTTCCGCGCCGCGGACCACTGCCCGGGCCATGCCCGGGAGGTGCTGGACCTGTCCTGGCGGCCGGCCGGGTTCTGGATGCAGTCGGGCATCGTGAGCCCCGAGGCCCGCGCCGTCCTGGACGGGAGCGGGGTCACGGTGGTGGAGGACCGCTGCCTCATGGTGGAGCACCGGAGGCTGCGCCCGTGACTTCGGCCACGCTTGCGGCCTTCGACTGCCAGCGCTGCGGCCACTGCTGCGAGGGCCGCGGGGGCATCGTGCTCGCGCCCTCGGACGCCGCCCGCCTGGCCGCGCACCTGGGCCTGGCCGTGGAGGAGTTCCTCGCCCGGCACACCGAGCGCAAGGGCCGGCTGCCCCGGCTTCTGGCCGGGCCGGACGAATACTGCGAATTCTACGACCACGCCCTGCCCGGCTGCGGGGTGCATCCCGCGCGGCCGGACATCTGCAGGGCCTGGCCCTACTTCCGGGGCAACCTGCTGGATGCGGAGAGCTGGGCCATGATGCGGGAGGACTGCCCGGGCATGGAGCTGCCTGCCGCCCACGCGGAGTTCGCGGCCCAGGGCCGGGCCTACATGCAGGAGCACGGCCTGTTCAAGCGCCGCGGGGACGACACCCCCGAGGCCCTGGTATCCCCCTGGCCGGACGATGCGCAGGGGAATTGCCCGTGAATGTGGCCGAGGCCTACGGCATCCTGCACCTGCCCAAGGGAGCGGGCTCGGACGAGGTCAAGGCCGCGTACCGCAAGCTGGCCTTCGAGCTGCACCCGGATCTGAACCCGGATGACCCCTCGGCCTCCCGCCGCTTCCAGCTCCTGAACGAGGCCTACGTGCTGCTCAAGCAGGTGCTGGAGGAGGAGCCGCCCGCCGCGGCCGGGGCGGGCAGGAAGCGGCGGAAGGCGGCGCAGAAGGACGAGAAGCCCACGGCCAGCCAGGCCGAGGCCTCCCGGGAGTACGCCAGGCAGGCGGGCGCGACCCCGCCGCCCGGCTCCGGAGCCAATGCCGGGGCCAAGGCCGCGGGCAACGGACCCACCTTCACCTTCCGCAAGGAGGAGGTGCTGCGGGACATCATGAGCGACCCGTTCGCCCGGCGGGTGTTCGAGGACATCTACCGCACGGTGCGCCAGAGCGGCCGCGCCGGCACCCCGGTGCCGCCGGTGCCCAAGGAGCGCAAGCTCACCCTGCGCTGGGGCGGCAAGAGCGTGTCCGTGGACCTGAGCAAGGGCGTGGTCGGCGGGGTCAAGGACTGGCTTGCCAAGTCCATGGACGATGAGCAGACTATCGAGATACCCGCGCACCAGCTCACCCCGGGTGCGCGCATACGGCTGACCATCCGCCGGGCCTGGACCGGCGAGCCCAAGACCGTGGAGGTGCCCCTGCCGCCGGACTACGTGCCCGGCCGGCCCCTGCGCCTCAAGGGCCTGGGCCGCAAGCTGGGACCCTGGGCCGGCGACCTGTACATCCGCCTGGTGGCGAAATAAGGAGAAATCAAGTGGCCGAAACCATTGACGAAATCACTATCAACTGGGAAGACGAGGAAGGCAACCTGGCGGTCAAGGAGATCAAGAAGGAGGTCCTGACCCGGGGGGCCTGGACCACCATCATGTTCCTGCTCCAGAACCTGGACAAGAAGACCGGGGACTACAAGGCCCCCCAGGTGCGCATCGTGCGCTACAAGAAGAGCGGCGGCCGCTACCTGCCCCAGTCCAAGTTCACCATCTCCTCGGCCAAGCAGGCCCGCCAGATCACCGGCATCCTCACCGGCTGGCTGCCCGACATGGGCGAGGGGGAGAGCGACTAGCCCTGCCCGCCCCCGCTCCTCTCCGGCTCCAGGTCCAGGACGTGGCGGCCCAGGGCGTAGTGCATGAGGATGGGGTGCTCCACGGCCTGCTCCAGGCGGGTGATGGCCCGGGCCAGGCGGGCGACGTCCTCGTGCATGCCCCGCAGGTAGCCGAGCACGGCTTGCTGCCGCGGGTCGGCGGCCTCGCCGAAGAGTTCCTCCAGGTCCATGAGGGCCAGCTCCAGCCGGCCCTGCAGGGTGCCCAGCACGTTGTTGCCCACGTGGGCCATGCCGCCCGCGGCCTTGGCCAGGGCGTCCCGGCCCAGGCCCAGGAGTCGCCCGGCAATGAGGGACACCACCTCGGCGCACTGGGCGAGCAGCCCCGGGTCCAGCCGGCTGAAGAACCCCGGCTCCCTTGAGTAGAGCATCACCAGGCCGAAGGGCTTCTCCCCGGCGCTGCGCAGGATGAAGGAGAGCCGGGAACGGAACCCGGCCTTGCAGGGGGCCAGGTCCGACTCGTCGCACACTCCGCCCTCTTCCTCCGGCGCGGTCAGGAGGTCCGCCACCTCGCAGCGGCGCTGGCCGCCCTCGCCCCCTTCTGCATCCGAGCGCACCGAGCGCATGAGCGGGTGGCCGGGCTGGTTCTCCACCAGGTCGCGCACGAAGAGCGGGGTGGGCTGGTTGTCCCGGGTGGTCACCGCCACGTTGCGCCAGACCACGCCGGCCTCGCCGTCGCGCTCCCGCAGCCGGCACACCGCGATGTCCGCGTCCAGGCGCTCGCGCAGCAGCGCTCCGCAACGCTCCAGGAAGGCCGCGGGGGCCAGGAAGGACTCCCCGGCCCGCACCAGCTCCAGGATGATCGCCAGCAGGAAGTCCGCGCCGGCGCGACCCCGCTCGCACGCGGCCAGACGCCCGGCCGTTACGTCGCGGTCAGGGGTCGGGTCGTGGGCCATGGGGGCTCCTTGCGGAAGGCGAGAGGTTAGATCCAGGAAGGCGTATTGCAGCTGCGGTCGGGCTCCAGGTCCAGGACGTGGCGGCCGCGCACGTAGTGCATGAGCACCGGCTTGTCCACCGCCTCCTCCAGCTTGGAGATGGCCCGGGCCAGCCGGTCAACGTCCGAGAACATGTAGCGCACCTGCTCGGTGATCTCCTCCAGCTCCTTGCAGTCGGCCAGGTCCTTGCAGCGGGCCAGGTCCTCCAGGTCGGCAAGCACGATCTCCACCCGGCCCTGCAGGGTGCCCAGCACGTTGTTGCCCACGTGGGCCATGCCGCCCGCGGCCTTGGCCAGGGCGTCCTGGCCCAGGGCGTAGAGCCGGCCGATGAGCAGGGACACCAGGGTGGCGCAGTCGCCCAGCAGGTAGGAGTCGAAGCGATCGAAGAAGTTCTTCTGCCGGGAGTAGAGCATCACCAGGCCGAAGGGCGCGTTCCCCGGGTCGCGCAGGATGAAGGAGAGCCGGGAGCGGTAGCCGGCCATGTAGGGCACGCAGTCGAAGGACTCGCCCCCGCGCTCCGGGCCGCGCAGGTCGTTGGAGAGCACGTACATGCGCGAGGGCTCCTGGTGCACCGCGTGCATCACCGGATGGCTGGGGTGGATCTCCTCCATGTCCTTGACGAAGATGGGGGTGGCCAGGCCGTCGTCGGTGTTGGAGGCGATGTTCTCCCAGTAGGGGTCGCCGTCCTTGTCGATGCGCTTCAAGCGACACACGTACAGGCAAGCCCCCAGTTCCTTGAGCAGGATCTCCGCGCATTCCTCCAGAAAGTCCTCGGCGCAGTGGAACTCGTCGCCGATGGAGATGAGCTCCACCATGATCTCCATGATGAGCGCGCTGTTCTCGTAGGCGTGCTGCAGGGCGGAGAAGCGCTGCTCCAGCTTGCCGTGCGAAGCGCAGCGCCCCTCGATGGGCCGCGGCCCGGCCTGGGCCAGGGCCTGGTCCAGGGCGCGGCGCTGCTCGGCCAGGAAGGCCAGGAGCCCGGGCCAGCCGTCCAGGCCCTCGGGGGCGCAGGGCAGGTCCGGCGGGTTGGCCAGGCTGTCCAGGGTGTCCCGGATGCTGGCCAACAGGTCGCGCATGGCCTGGGCCACGGGCGCGGGCGCAGCGTTGGCCACGGCGGCCACCATGCGCTCCAGGGCGGTCAGGGGGTCTCCGGGTTGCAGGAGGTGCAGGGTGCAACTGGGCATGGGTACGTTTCCCTCTATGCGGGGAAAATAGGGCCTTTGCCCGCGGCTGGCAAGGCCCTACCGCTTCCGCCTAGGCCCGGGTCAGCCGGCGGTACTTGACCCGGTGCGGGGTGTCCGCGTCCTTGCCCAGCCGCTTCTTGCGGTCCTCTTCGTAGTCGGAATAGTTGCCCTCGAACCACACCGCCTTGGAGTCGCCCTCGAAGGCCAGCATGTGGGTGGCGATGCGGTCCAGGAACCAGCGGTCGTGGCTGATGACCAGGGCGCAGCCCGCGAAGTTGAGGAGCCCCTCCTCCAGGGCGCGCATGGTGTTCACATCGAGATCGTTGGTGGGCTCGTCCAGGAGCAGCACGTTGCCGCCGTCCTTGAGCAGGCGGGCCAGGTGCACCCGGTTGCGCTCGCCGCCCGAGAGCATGGAGCACTTCTTCTGCTGCTCGGGGCCGGTCAGGTTGAACCGGGCCACGTAGGCGCGGGAGTTCACCTCCTTGCCGCCCAGGAGCATGGTGTCCCGGCCCTCGGTGATGACCTCGAACACGGTCTTGTCGTCGGTGAGCGCGTCGCGGTGCTGGTCCACGTGGGAGAGCTTGACGGTCTCGCCCACCACCACCTGGCCGGCGTCGGGCGACTCCTGGCCGGTGATCATCCGGAACAGGGTGGTCTTGCCCGCGCCGTTGCCGCCGATGATGCCCACGATGGCGCCGGCCGGGATGATGGCGGTGAGATTGTCGATGAGCAGGTTGTCGCCGTAGCCCTTGGACACCCCGGAGAGCTCGATGACCTGCTTGCCCAGGCGCGGCCCGGGCGGGATGTTGAGCTCCAGGTCGCGGGCCAGGCGCTCGCCCTCGGAGCCGAGCAACTGCTCGTAGCGGGTGATGCGGGCCTTGCTCTTGGCGTGGCGGCCCTTGGGCGCGGTGCGGATCCACTCCAGCTCGCGCTCCAGGGACTTCTGGCGCTGGCTCTCGCCCTTCTCCTCGTTGGCCAGCCGGGCCTTCTTCTGCTCCAGCCAGGAGGTGTAGTTGCCCTTCCAGGGAATGCCCCGGCCGCGGTCCAGCTCCAGGATCCAGCCGGCCACGTTGTCCAGGAAATAGCGGTCGTGGGTCACGGCGATGACCGTGCCGGGGTAGCGGGCCAGGTGCTGCTCCAGCCAGGCCACGCTCTCGGCGTCCAGGTGGTTGGTGGGCGCGTCCAGGAGCAGGATGTCCGGGTTCTTGAGGAGCAGCCGGCACAGGGCCACGCGGCGGCGCTCGCCGCCGGAGATGACCGCCACCGGGGTGTCCGCGGGCGGGCAGCGCAGGGCGTCCATGGCCTGCTCCAGGCGGGAGTCCAGGTCCCATGCCCCGGCCGCGTCCAGCTTGTCCTGCACCGCGGCCTGCTGGTCCAGGAGCTTCTGCATGGCGTCGTCGTCCATGGGCTCGGCGAACTTGGCGTTGATGGCCTCGAACTCGGCCAGCAGGTCCACGGTCTCCTGCACGCCCTCGCGCACCACCTCCAAAACCGTCTTGTCCACGCCCACCAGGGGCTCCTGCTCCAGGAAGCCGATGGTGAAGCCCGGCGACACGTCGGTCTTGCCGTCGAAATTCTGGTCCACCCCGGCCAGGATGCGCAGCAGCGAGCTCTTGCCCGAGCCGTTCAGGCCGATGACCCCGATCTTGGCCCCGTAGAAATAGGACAGGGAGATGTCCTTCAGCACCGGCTTCTGGTCGTAGAACTTGGAAACCCGGTACATGGAGTAGATGATCTTGTCTGGTTCGTTGCTCATGCGCTCGCGCCCTGTCTGGGGT
>JAEXTU010000397.1 GCA_023453335.1 Pseudomonadota bacterium
CGCGCCCCCGGCGGCCAGGAGGGAAGGGAACCTTTTTGCAAAAAGTTGCCCTGCCCTCCTGGACCTCCCAACCTTTCAAAAAATTTTATCAATTGGGTCGCTGCCAACGCCGGTGCGCTGGCGGCGAAGCCACTAGGTACTCCATAGGCGGAGAATGCGCAATTTCTTGGAAGGGGGGCTACTTGCTGCGGGAGAGCACGAAATCCAGGACCTGGGCGAGCAGCGCGGTCTCCGGCCCCTGGGGGAACCGGGCCAGGGCCGCGGCGGCCTTGGCCGCATGCTCGCGCGCGGCCTGGCGGGTGGCCTCGGGATGCCCCGCGGCCCGGATGGCGGCCAGGTGCCGGGCGATGCCCGCCTCGTCCAGGGTCCCGGCCGCGAAGGCCGCGCTGAACTCCGTGCGCTCGGCCGCGCCCAAGGTGTCCAGGTACTGGAGCAGGGGCAGGGTCACCTTGCCTTCGCGCAGGTCCCCGGCCTCGGGCTTGCCCGTGGTGTCGGGCAGGGAGGTGTAATCCAGGGCGTCGTCCACCAGCTGGAAGGCCACGCCTAGGTGCAGGCCGAACTGCAGGGCCGCGTCCTCCAGCGCCTCTTCCGCGCCGGCCAGGATGGCCCCGCACTGGCACGCGCCCTGGAACAGGTAGGCGGTCTTGCCGGTGATGATCTCCAAATAGCGTTCCTGGCCCAGGTCCGGCTTGCGGGTGGCCCCGATCTCCATGACCTCGCCGGTGGCGGTGCGCAGGATGGCCTCGGACAGGACCCAGGTGAGCCGCGGCTCGCCGTACTCGGCCACCAGCCGGTTGGCCAGGGCCAGGAGCACGTCCCCGGCCAGGATGGCCTCGGACCGGCCAAAGGCCAGGTGCGCGGTCTGCCGGCCCCGGCGCAGGTCGGCCCCGTCCAGGATGTCGTCGTGCAGGAGCGTGGCGGTGTGCAGGATCTCCAGGGAGCAGGCCAGGGGGTAGGGGTCGGCCGAGGCCGGGGCCTGCAGGGCGCGGGCCGCCAGCAGCACCAGCATGGGCCGCAGCCGCTTGCCCCCGGCCAGCAGCGCGTGTTCCACGATGGGCCGGACCACCGGATCCATGGCCGCGGCCTGGCGCTCCAGGAACGCGTTGACCTTGGGGAGCTCGGCCGAGATGAACGCGAACACGTCGGACATGGGCGTTTCCTTAGCCGCAACCGTGGCCGGAGCGCAAGGCGAATCTCGCGCCGGCCCCGGGACGCGGTGCGCCGTGCCGGACTTGGTCCGCCAGGTCAGGTTGACTTGGCAGGGACAAACAGGCACCAAATTCCTAGGAGATTGCACCATTTTCCAGGAGGACCACATGGGCGTGCGCATCAGCCTGCATGCAGTCCTGGCCGTGGCGCTGGTTCTGGCCTTCTCCATGCCCCCGGCCCATGCCGGGGGGAAGCTGCGCATCGCCACCGAGGGGGCCTACCCGCCCTTCAACTACCTGGACGAACGCGGCGAACTGGCCGGCTTCGACGTGGACATCGCCAAGGCCCTGTGCCGGGCCATGGCCAAGGACTGCGAGTTCCAGGTAGTCCCCTGGGACGGGATCATCGACGGCCTGGAGGCCGGGAAGTACGACGTCATCGTGGCCAGCATGTCCTACACCCCGGAGCGGGCCAAGCGAGTGGAGTTCACGGACAAGTACTACCGCACCACCTCCTCCTTCGTGGCCCGGCGCGGCGCGAAGCTGGACGTGAGCCCCGCGGGCCTGCGCGGCAAGACGGTGGCCACCCAGCGGGCCACGGTGCACGCCGACTACCTGGCCGCCACCTACGGCGGGCACATCTCCCTCAAGACCGAGGACACCCTGGACCAGGCCTTCGCCCTGCTGGCCGCGGGCAAGGCCGACGTGGTGCTGTGCAACAGCCTGGCCGCCCTGGGCTTCCTGCGCAGCCCCGAGGGCAAGGAGTTCACCTACCTGGGCGATCCGCTGTCGGAGAAGAGCCTGGCCAGCACCGCCAACATCGCCCTGCGCAAGGGGAACACCGCGTTGCGCGACGCCATCAACAAGGCCCTGGAGGCCATCCGCCTGAGTGGCGAATACGACCAGATCAACCAGAAGTACTTCCCGTTCAACATCTACTGACGGCCATGACCACGCGTTCCCGCCCCGGTACGGCCTGAGCATGGCCGCGCCCCGCAAGAAGCTCGGCCTGGCGCCGGCCGCGCGGCTGCTCAGCGCGGTCTTCCTGCTCGCGGCCTGTGGACTGGTGCTGGTGGTGGCGGATGGCATGGAGCGCATCGCGGGCCGGGCCGTGGTGACCCGCGACACGGTGCTGCCCCGGATCATGGAGAGCCAGCGCAGCATGCTCAACGTGGAGCGCCTGCTGCGCTTCTGCGAGAGCGTGGCCCAGGCCGCGGACCCGGCGGTGCGGCACGACGCCCTTAACCTGGCCCAGGCCCTGGTCCAGGCCATGGCCTTCGAGAAGGACCGGCACATCAGCGACACGGTGCGCGAGGTGATGCAGGACGTGACTCGCATCGCCGACCTGCGGGACCAGGAGGACGCGCTCTTTGCCGCGCGCCAGGCCCAGCAGGCCCTGCTCCTGCGCCAGGAGGCCGCCCGGCTTTGGGGCGAGGCCGCGGCCCGCATCGAGGAGCTCTCCCGCACCGTGTCCCGGGACGCGGTGCAGCACACCTCCGAGAGCTTCACCGACATCGCGGCCCAGGCCAGGCGCTCCATGCGGGTGGCCTTCGCGGTCCTGGGCGGGCTCCTGCTCCTGGCCCTGGCCGCCATGGTCTTCCTGCGGCGGCACGTGCTGGCCCCGGTGCTCCGGGCGGCGCGCACCCTGGAGCAGATCGAGGCCGAGGAGGGCGCGGTGGCGCTCCCCGTGGCCCTGATCCGGGAGTTCGACCTGGTCTACCGGGCGGTGGAGCGCTTGGCCGCGGTCCTGGCCCAGAACGCCGAGCGCCGCCGGGAGCTGGAGGACGAGATCACCGAGCGCCAGGCCGTGGAGGCGCAACTGGCCTCCCTCAACCGCCGCCTGGAGGACCTGGTGGCCGAGCGCACCCGGGACCTGGAGGCCCAGGCCGCGCAGCTCCAGGCAGCCAACAGCCGGCTGCGCGAACTGGATGAACTCAAGAGCGGGTTCCTCTCCTCGGTGTCGCACGAGCTGCGCACCCCGCTGACCTCCATCTTCGGGTTCGTGAAGCTGGTGGCCCGGGACTTCTCCCGCCACTTCGCGCCCCTGTCCCGGGACCAGGAGGCCCTGCGCAAGAGTTCGGCCAAGATCCTGGACAACCTGGGCATCATCATCGAGGAGGGGGAGCGCCTCACCCGGCTCATCAACAACGTGCTGGACCTGTCCCGCATCGAGTCCGGCCGCATGCCCTGGAACGACCGGCGGGTGGCCCTGCGCTCCTGCCTCCACCAGGCCGCCGAGGGGGTGGCCGGCCGTTTCGCGCCCTTCACCCGCACCCGGCTGGCGGTGGATGCGCAAGCCGGGCTGCCCGACCTGCGCGCGGACCCGGACCGCCTGGTCCAGATGTTCATCAACCTCATGGACAACGCGGCCAAGTTCACGCCCGAGGGCGAGGTCACGGTCAGGGCCTGGGCCGATGGCGCGGACCGGGTGCGCATCAGCGTGGCCGACACCGGGCCGGGCATCCCGCCCGGGGACCTGGAGAACATCTTCAACCGGTTCCACCAGGCCGGGAACCTGGCCTCGCTCACCGCCAAGCCCGGCGGCGCGGGCCTGGGCCTGGCCATCTGCAAGGAGATCGTGGAGCACTACGGGGGGAAGATCTGGGCCGAGTCCACGGTGGGCCAGGGCAGCCGCTTCCACGTGGAGCTGCCCGGCCTCCCGCAGGCGGCGGGAGAGGCTCAGCCCGCGGTCTGAACCGCCTGGGCCATCCCGGCCAGCCGCTTCAGCGCGGCCCGGCCGACCTGGCCCATGTCCCGGGACAGGTCGTCCACGTAGGCCTCGATGTGGGCGCACAGGGTGGGGTCGTCCAGCTCCCGGGCCAGGGACCGGGCCAGGGGCCACACCCGCTCCCGGTCCTCCCGGGCCGCGTCCAGGCTGGCCCGGATGGTGCGGTCCACCTCGGCCAGCATGGCCGCGCCCAGGGATTTCCTGGCGCAGATCACGCCCAGGGGCAGCGGCCCCACGCCCTGGCCATCCCACCACCGGCCCAGGTCCATCCGGATCTCCAGGCCGTAGCGCTGGGGCACCAGGGCGGTCTCGTGGATGAGCAGGCCGGCGTCCACCCGGCGCGACTGCACCTCCTCCACGATCCTGTCGTAGAGTACAGGCACGGGCTCGAACCCCGGCCCTAGCGCGGTGCGCAGCAGGGCATAGGCCGTGGTCCGCAATCCGGGCACCGCCACCCGCCGGGGCTCCCGGGGCGCGTCGGGCAGGGCCACCAGCTTGGGACCCGCCCCCTTGCCGAAGGCCGCGCCGGCGTCCAGGATTTCATAGTCCGCAAGCCCCAGGCCGCACACCGCCGACACCTTCACCACGTCGTACGCGCCGCGGCCCGCGGCCTGGTTCAGCTCCTCCACGTCGTGCCAGAAGAACCGCGCCCCGGGCGCGCCCGGCACATACCCCAGCACCCAGGCCCCGAAGATGAACGTATCGTTGGGACAGGGGGATACGGCCACGGTGAGGGTCGGCTTATCCATCGGTTGGTCATCTCCTCTCGCGTCGGAGAAAGCAGGGCGATTCGTGAATCGCCCCTACGGAAGAGCGCCGTGCTGGCGAGTTTGGCAGGTTCCTCTTGGTGTAGGGGCAATTCATGAATTGCCCATGCCTTTCTGCTTCACCCGAGGGGTACAGGGGGCGAGGAGCCCCCTGCTAGCTTCCCAACAGCTTGCCCAGGGCCTCGCCCAGCGCCGCGAGCGCCCCGTCCAGGACCCAGGCGCGGGGCGGGCGGGAGCCCACCCGGTTGGACACGGTGCGCAGCTCCAGGAAGGGCAGGCCGCAGCGCAGGCAGGTGAGCGCCAGGGCGAAGCCCTCCATGTTTTCCAGGAGCGCGGCGTGGCGGGCGAACAGCTCGGCGGCGCGCTCCGGGGTGGCCGAGGCCCCGGCCACGGTGAGGCTGGGCACCCGGGGCCAGGTGGGGTCCAGGGCCAGGCCCATGGCCGAGGCCGCGGCCGAGGGGGCCAGGTCCAGGTCGTTCCAGACCCGGCGGCCCTGCTGTTCGGCCAGGGCGATGCCGATGCCGCGCGGGTCCACCTCAGCGCCGTGGTGCAGCCCCACCTCGGGCCAGGTCTCGGTGGCGGGCAGGGCCACGCTGCGCAGGGGCAGGGCTTCCAGGTCGAAGCTGCCGGCCACGCCCAGGTTGAGCGCGCCGGTGGTGTCCGGGTGGCGGCCCAGGAACAGGCCCAGGGACAGGGCGGCGTTGACCGGTGAGATGCCGGTGACCAGGATGCGGGCCTTGCCCAGCAGGGGCAGCTCCAGGGAGGCATGGCCGCCGCGGCCCAGGCGGGGGGGCGGGCCGAAGGGGGAGAGCGCCGCCTCCATCTCCCGGACCGTGGCGAAGCACAGGACTTTCATGGCTCTTCCTTACGAAGCCGCACCAGCAGGTGGCCGGAGTCCAGCCGGCTGGAGGAGACCTGGGCGGCCCTGGCGTGCTCGGCGATGATCCCGAGTTTCCAGCGGGAGTCCGCGTCGGCCGCGATCTCGGCCTCCATCTCCTGGCCGGGGACCAGGGACCGGAGGTGCAAACTCACCTCCCGGAACCCGGCTCAGCAGTCCTGCCAGCACGCGATGCGCTGCATAAAAAATCCTGGGGCTAGAGCCGCCAGTAGTCGAACCCGGCCTTGCGCATGGCCGCGGGGTCCAGCGCGCCCTTGATGTCCATGAGCGGCGCGGCCTTGGGGTTGGCGAACATGGCCTTGAGGGCCTTGGGCGTGAGCGTGGCGTACTGGGCGTGGGACACGGCCAAGATGAGCGCGTTCAGGCCGGTGAACTCCTCCAGGCCGTGCAGGGTCAGGCCGTATTCCTCGTGGGCCTCGGCCGGGTCGGCCAGGGGGTCGTGCACCAGGACCTCGACCCCGTACTCGGCCAGTTCGCGCACCACGTCCGCCACCTTGGAGTTGCGCAGGTCGGGCACGTTCTCCTTGAAGGTGAGCCCGAGCACGCCCACCCGCGCGCCCTTGATCAGGCAGCCGCAGGCGATCATGCGCTTGACCGTGGTCTCGGCCACGTGCTTGCCCATGGAGTCGTTGATGCGGCGGCCGGCCAGGATGACCTCGGGGTGGTAGCCCACGGACTGGGCCTTGAAGGTCAGGTAGTAGGGGTCCACGCCGATGCAGTGGCCGCCCACCAGGCCGGGCCTAAAGGGCAGGAAATTCCACTTGGTGCCCGCGGCCTGGAGCACCTCCAGGGTGTCGATGCCCATGCGGCCGAAGAGCAGGGAGAGTTCGTTCATGAGCGCGATGTTCAGGTCGCGCTGGGTGTTCTCGATGACCTTGGCGGCCTCGGCCACCTTGATGCACGAGGCGCGGTGGGTGCCGGCCTTGACCACCGCGGAGTACACCGCGTCCAGCAGGTCCAGGGTGGGGCCGTCCTGGCCGGCCACCACCTTCACGATGGTCTCCAGGGTATGCACCTTGTCGCCGGGGTTGATGCGCTCGGGCGAATAGCCCACGAAGAAGTCGCGGCCGCAGGACAGGCCGGAGCGCTCCTCCAGGAGCGGCACGCAGATCTCCTCGGTGAGGCCGGGGTAGACCGTGGACTCGTAGCAGATGACCGTGCCGGGCGCGAGGTTCTCGCCCACGGTGCGGGTGGCGCCCACCACCGGCCGCAGGTCCGGGGCGTTGTTCTCGTCGATGGGCGTGGGCACGGCCACGATGACCACCCCGGCCTTCTTGAGGGCCTTGGGGTCCGCGGTGAAGGTGGCGTCGCAGGCGGCCAGGGCCTCGGCCTCCACCTCGCCGGTGCGGTCCTTGCCCTGGGACAGCTCGCGCACCCGGGCCTGGGAGATGTCGAAGCCGATCACGTCGAAGCTGCGGGCCAGGGCCACGGCCAGGGGCAGGCCCACGTAGCCCAGGCCCACCACGGCCAGGGGGGTGCGGCGTTTCTTCAGGTCTTCGAAGCGTACCATGCGGTGTTCCTTCTGGGGTGCGGGGGTTCCGGTGGACAAGCCGGCCCGGGGCCGGGTATGGGGTGCCCATGCACCTGGATTGGCGTCTGTTCCTGCTGGCCCTGGGGCTCGCGTTCGTGCTCGAGGGCGCGGTCTATTTCCTCGGGGCCGAGCGGGTGCGGCCGGTGCTGAGGCTCCTGTCCGAGCGCCCGGCCGGGGACCTGCGCAAGCTGGGCCTCACGGCCATCATCCTCGGCCTGCTGCTCATCTACTTTGTCAGGGCTTAGCCCTGGTTCGTGCGGGCTTGGCCCGCCTCGTCCACTCCAGCCTATAAGGCCGTTGCGGCCATTCGGCCGCGGGATACTCCATTGTGACCGGGAACGGAAGTCCCCGCAACCTGCCCCATTATCCGGCCTTCTCGGCGATATGGATCGCCACGATTCCGGACAGCATGGCCCGCCAGGAAACCCTGGCGAACCCGGCCTCGGCCAGTTCCGCGGCCAGCTCCCCGGGCTCGGGAAAGGCGGCGATGGTTTCGGCCAGGTAGGCGTAGGCCTTGGCGTCGCCGGAAAAGATGCGGCCCAGCATGGGCAGCACCTGGTGCAGGTAAAAGTTGTACAGCCCCTT
>JAEXTU010000173.1 GCA_023453335.1 Pseudomonadota bacterium
CGCGGGCGGGGCGGTGGCCACCGCCCGGCCGGACCTGGATGGCGCGGTGCGCCGCCTGCGCAACCACGGCATCGCCACCGACGCCCGCCAGCGCGAGGCCGCGGGCACCTGGTACTACGAGATGCAGGAACTGGGCTTCAACTACCGGCTCTGCGACATCTCCTGCGCCCTGGGCCTGTCCCAGCTCGGGAAGCTTCCGGCCTGGCTGGCCCGGCGGCGGGAGCTGGCCGCCCGCTACGCCGAACTGCTGGCCCCGCTCGCCGGGGTCGAGCCCCTGGCCCTGCTGCCCGGCCGCGAGCACGCCTGGCATCTCTACGTGGTCCAGCTGGCCCCGGAACTGGCCGGCGAGGGCCGCCGCCGGGTGTTCGAGCACCTGCGCGGGGTGGGCATCGGGGTCAACGTGCACTACGTCCCGGTGCACCTGCACCCGTACTACCGGAAGAATCTCGGCACCGGCCCGGGCCTGTGCCCGCACGCCGAGGCCGCCTACGAGCGGATCGTCAGCCTGCCCATGTACCCCGGCCTGTCCGACGCGGACCAGGACCGGGTGGCGGCGGCCCTGGCCGAGGCCCTGCGCCGGGCGGCCAGCTAGGAAGACGCCATGGAGCTCGGACTGGGCACGGTGCAGTTCGGCCTGGACTACGGAGTGTCCAATGCGTCGGGGCGCACCCCGGAGCCCGAGGTGCGTCGCATCCTCGAACTGGCCGCGGGGAGCGGCCTGCGGGTCCTGGACACCGCCGCGGCCTACGGCGAGAGCGAGTCCGTGCTCGGCCGCTGCCTGCCCGGGGCCGGGGATTTCCTGGTCATCACCAAGACCGCGCCCCTGGGCCAGGCCCGCGGCGAGGCCGCCGCGCCCGGTCTGGTGCGCGAGGGCTTCGCCCGCTCCCTCGCGCGCCTGGGCCTGCCCGCGGTGGACGGCCTCTTGGCCCACCACGCCGCAGACCTGCTCGGCCCGGGCGGGGACGCCGTCTTCGCGGTGTTGGACGGCCTGCGCCGGGAGGGCCTGGCCCGCAGGATCGGCCTGTCCGTCTATTCCGGGGAGGATATCGACGCCGCCCTGGCCCGCTTCGATATCGACCTCATCCAGGTGCCGGCGAACGTGCTGGACCAGCGCCTGGTCTCCGGCGGCCAGCTCGCCCGGCTCAAGGCCCGCGGGGTGGAGGTGCACGTGCGCTCGGTGTTTTTGCAGGGGCTCCTGCTCCTGGACCCGGCCGCGGCCCCGGCCTATTTCGCGCCGGTGCGCCCGCGCCTGGCCGCCTGGCGGCAGGCCCTGGACGAGGCCGGGCTCACCCCGGCCCAGGGCGCCCTGGCCTTTGCCCGCTCCCTGGACGCGGACGTGGTGCTGGTGGGCGTGGAGAACGCGGCGCAACTGGCGGCCAACGTCTCCGACTATGCCGCGGCGCAGGGCGCGGGCCTGGACTTCGCCGCCTTTGCCCTCAACGACGAGAAGTACGTGAACCCCGGCAAGTGGGAGCTGGCCGCATGAGCCGGCACACGGTCATCGAGAGCCTGGCCGCCTTCGAGGCGGTGTCGGCCGCCGGCCTGCCCGGGACCCGGGTGTGGTGGACCACCTCCCCGGTGCTCCTGGCCGAGCTGCCCCGGCGCGGCGAGGCGGCGCGTTCGCCCGAGGAGGGCCTGCCCCAGGAGCAGTCCGACGCCCTGGGCCGCTGGTCCTACGAGCTGTCCTGGGACCTCTGCGGCCGGCTGAACGATCTGTGCGCCTGGCGGGACTTCGTGGATCTGCGCCTGTCCCTGGCCCAGTCCCTGCAGCGCCTGTACTTCGCCGGTGCCTACAAGGGCCTGCTCCTCTCCCGGGTGCTGGAGGCGGCCAGGGGCGAGGCGGACGTGGCCGGGGACCCGGCCCTGCGGACCGCGGACCTCATGCCCCAGTTCGGCCGCTTCGACACGGTGTACGCCCACCTGGCCGAGCGCATGGGCCTGCCCCTGCTGCGCCACTCCTTGGACTACGCCCACCTGCGCCGCATGGAGGCCCAGGTGGTGCACCGCCGGCTGGGCGCGGCCGAGAAGCTCCTGAGCCTGCTCACCAACACCCCGGCCACCTTCCTGGTCAAGCTCTGGCGTACCCTGGCCCGCCGGGGCGCGGCCCCGACCCTGCTCGGCCTGCCCGGCGGCCGGCGCTGCTGGGTGTACAAGGACAACGAACTGTTGGACCAGAGCCTGTTCCCGCTGCTCCTGCGCGGGGCGCGGGTGGGGCATTTGCCCGCGGTTCGGCCCCCGGACTGCCCGGCCTCGGCCGAGCCCCTGCCCGACGAGGCCGCGGTGGAGACGGCCTTCCGGGAGTGCCTTGCCGAACACTGGGCCGCCCAGTCCGCCCCGGACTTCGCGGCCAGGCAGGCCTGTGCGGACATGCTTCTTACGCGCACCATTTCCAGCCTGCGCACCCTGCGCGCCTCCCTGCCCGCCCTGGCCGGGTACTGCGAGGCCCTGGCCCAGCCCCTGCGTCCGGGCGACACGGTGCTCACCAACCTGCTCTCCGGCGCGGTGGAGTTCGCCTTCTTCTCCTGGCTGAAGCACCAGGGTTTCCGGGTGGCCTCCTTCGAGCACGGCCTGACCATGGGCCTGGCCCGGGTCATGGACTGGGAGGCCCGCTACGCCAGCGTGCGCGCCGGAGACGTGGGCATGTACCACTCCCGGGCGGCCATGGCCGCGGTGGCCCCGCACGCCCCGGGCCAGGAGCAGGTGCTGGCCGGCCTCACCCAGGTGGCCCGGCGGGTGCCCCTGCGGCCCCTCTCCCGCCTGCTGGCCCGGCGCATGCTGGGACTCCCCGGGAGCGGGCACGTGGTCATGTACGTGGCCGACCTGGACCGCAACAACGCGGCGCACGGCCCCCACGTGGAGAACGACCTGCAGTTCGCGGCCAAGACCCGCTCCGCCCTGCGCGCCCTGTCCCGGGCCTTTCCCGACTCCACGGTGCTGGCCAAGCTCTACCCCACCCAGCGCTACGTGGACTGCTGCCTGTTCGCGGACACCGCGGCCGAGATGCCCAATGTCCGCCTGGTGCGGGACATGGATTTCCGCTTCATCCGGGCCGCGGCCGACCTCATCGTGCTGAGCAACGCCCAGAGCACCCTGGGCTGGGTGGCGGGCGCGGGCTGCCCGGCCATCTTCCTGGAATATCCCTGGGCCCCGGTTAGCCTGCCCGGCCTGGCCCTGGGCGACCTGGAGCGCGGCCTGGCCGCGCAGGCCGGGGGCACGGCCATCCTCCTGGACTGCGCCCGCCTGGTGGAGCGGCCGGAGGCCGGCTGGGCCGGCAGGCTCCTGGGCCAAAGGAAGAACTGACCATGTGCGGCATCGCGGCCATACTGCATACGGCCCCGGGCGCGGCCCCGGTGCGCCAGGAGGAGCTGGACGGCCTGGTCCGGGTCCTGGCCCCGCGCGGCCCGGACGCCACCGGGACCTGGCTGGCCGCGGACAACCGGCGCGGCCTGGCCCACACTCGCCTGGCCACCCAGGACGCCCGGCCCGAGGCCAATCAACCTATTTGGGAAGCCACCGGCCGGGTGGTGGTGGCCTTCAACGGCGAGGTCTACAACCACGACGACCTGCGCCGCGAACTCATGGGCCTGGGCTACGCGTTCCGCACCCGCAGCGACTCCGAGGTGCTGCCCAACGCCTGGCTGGCCTGGGGGCCGGCCATGCTGCCCCGGCTCAAGGGGCAGTTCGCCTTCGTGCTCTGCGACACCGCCACCGGCGATACCCTGGCGGCCCGCGACCCCTTGGGCATCTGCCCGCTCTACGCCCGCGAGCTGGACGGCCGGCTGCACCTGGCCTCCACGGTGGAGGCCCTGCTCTCCCTGCCCGGCCCCCGGCCGGGCCTGGACCTCCAGGCCGCGGCGGACTTCTTCGTCATGGACAGCGCGGGCTGGGGCCGCACCGTGGTGGCGGGGATATCTTCGGTGCGGGCCGGGCACGGCTACCATTTCCAGGCCGGCGAGCCCGCCGCCCTGTATCGCCACTACGCGCTTACCCCGGAACTCTTCGCCCCGGACACGGGCCGAAGCGAGGCCGACTGGGTGGAGGCGGTGCGCGCCGAGCTGCTGGCCGCGGCCGCGGCCTGCATGCGTGGGGACAAGGAGGCCGGGGTCTACCTCTCAGGAGGGGTGGACTCCCTGGCCGTGCAGGCCCTGGTCAAGCTGGCCTATCCCGAGCTTCGGGTGCAGACCTTCTCGGCCGGGTTCGCCCACGTGCTGGACAACGAGGTGGTGGGCGAGCTGCCCTTTGCCCGCAGGATGGCCGAGTTCTTCGGCACCACCCACCACGAGGTGGTGGTCACCGACCGCCACCTCGTCGAATCCATGGGCCGCTTCGACCTGCCGGCCGAGAGCATCCTGCCCACGGTGGTCCGGCTCCTGGCGGCCGAGGCTGCCTCGGCCGGGGTGGGCGTGACCCTTTCCGGCGAGGGCTCGGACGAGATATTCTTCGGCTACGACCACGGCCTGGCCGCCCTGGGCTTCCTGGACCCGGCCTTTGCCTGGCTGCGTGAGCGCTACGTCCTGCGCGGGGATTACGCCCGGGGCCTGGACCCGGCCACAGCCAGCCTGGAGGACGTGTTTAGGGGCGGCGGAGTGAACATCGACCTGGACAACGCCCGGCAGTCGCTCTTCTCCCCGGCCGCGGCCGCCGCCCGCCCGGCCCGGGACTGGGCCGGCACGGTGCTGGGCGAGATCCGCGCCGCCGCGCCCGGCGCGGCCGTGGACCAGCTCATCATGGGCCTGGACCTCTGGCACAAGCTGCCCGAGAACTTCCTGCGCCGGGGCGAGGGGCCGAGCATGGCCCAGGGCGTGGAGATGCGCTTCCCCTTCCTGTGGCCGGACCTACTGGGCCTCCTGCGCCGCATGCCCGCGGCGGTGCGGGTGGGCGACGGCGTGACCTCCAAGCCCATCCTGCGCAAGGCCCTGGCCGGCATCCTGCCCCCCGAGGCCCTGGCCCAGCCCAAGAGCCCCTTCGGCCTGCCCACCTCGCGGCGCACCTATTTCCCGGGTTCGGCCGCGGGCTTCGACCGGCCGGCCTACCAGCATTTCTTCCATAAGCACCTGCCGGTCCTGGCCGAGATGGTGCGCGGCGGGGCCTATCGCCGGGAGGGGCTCCTGGCCGACGCGTTCCTGGAAAAACGGCTGGCCGTGCAGCGCGACCCGGACACTGCCGGGTTCGACCCCTTCCTCTGGAAGCTGTGGAGCTTCGCGGCCTGGTACGAGAGGGTATTGGCATGAACGCTTCCCAAGCCGTGGTGCACGGGCGACGCCTGGAGCTGCGCGCCCTGGTGCCCGACGACGCGACCGAGGCCTACGTGCGCTGGCTCAACGACCCGGAGACCGTGCGCTTCACCGAGGCCCGGCACATGACCCACACCCTGGAGAGCGTGCGCGCCTACGTGGCGGGCTGCGCGGCCCGGGGCAACGACCACCTGCTGGGCATCTTCGAGCTGGCCGGCGGCCGGCACGTGGGCAACATCAAGATCGGGCCGGTGAACAGACACCACCAGAGCGCCAGCGTGGGGCTCATCATCGGCGAGAAGGCCCGCTGGGGCCGGGGCTACGCCACCGAGGCCATCGCCCTGGCCGCGCGCTATTCCTTCACCGCGCTGGGCCTGCACAAGCTCACCGCCGGGGTCATCGAGGGCAATGAGGCCTCCCTGCGCGCCTTCGAGAAGAACGGGTTCATGGTGGAGGGCGTGCGTCGCCGTCAGAACTTCTGCGAGGGCCGCTTCCGCGACGAAACCATGCTGGGCCTCCTGGCCGAGGAGTGGGAACATGCGTGAGCAGGGCAGGGTGGTGGCCATCCTCCAGGCCCGGATGTCGTCCACCCGGCTGCCGGGCAAGGTGCTGAAACCCATTCTGGGCCGGCCCATGCTGGCCCTGCAGCTGGAGCGCCTGGCCCGCTGCACGCGGCTGGACGACCTGGTGGTGGCCACCAGCGACCGGCCGGACGACGACCCCGTGGCCGACCTCTGCGCCTCCGAGGGGGTGCCCTGCTTCCGGGGCAGCCTGCCCGACGTGCTGGACCGCTTCACCCTGTGCGCCCGGAAGTATTGCGCGGACCACGTGGTGCGCCTCACCGGAGACTGCCCGCTCATCGACCCGGCCTTCGTGGACCTGCTGGTGGACTTCTATTTCGACCAGTGCGTGGCCTACGCCACCTACTGCCGGCCGCCCCGCCTGCCCGACGGCCTGGACGCGGAGATATTCGCCTTCTCCGCCCTGGAGGCGGCCTGGAACGAGGGCCGCGACCCCTTCGAGCGGGAGCACGTGACCCCGTTCATCGTGCGCCGGCCCGAGCGCTTTCCCGCGGCCAACTGGGCGTACCGGGAGGACCTCTCCCACCTGCGCTGGACCGTGGACGAGCCCGAGGACTTCGCCTTCGCGACCCGGGTGTACGAGGAGCTCTACCCGGCCAATCCGGCCTTCGCCATGCAGGACGTGCTGGACCTCCTGGCCCGCAGGCCCGAGCTGGCCGCCATCAACATCATGCACAAACGCAAGCCCGGCTGCGAGGCCAAACCCGCGCCGGCCATCAAGTGAGACCTGCCATGCCCGCTCCCAAGAGCATCGCCCTGCAGGAACGCGCCAAGGCGCGCATTCCCGGCCTGTCCCAGCTCCTGTCCAAGCGGCCCGACCGCTTCTCCTACGGGGTCTGGCCCGGCTATTTCACCCGCGCCGCCGGGGTCACGGTCTGGGACATGGACGACAACGCCTACGTGGACATGTCCATCGGCGGCATCGGGGCCACGGTGCTCGGCTACGCCGACCCCGAGGTGGACGCCGCGGTGAAGGAGGCCATCGGCCGGGGCGTGGCCTCGTCCCTCAACTGCCCGGAGGAGGTGGAGCTGGCCGACCTCCTATGCGAACTGCACCCCTGGGCCGAGATGGTGCGCCTGGCCCGCTGCGGCGGCGAGGCCATGGCCGTGGCGGTGCGCATCGCCCGCGCCGCCACCGGC
>JAEXTU010000314.1 GCA_023453335.1 Pseudomonadota bacterium
GGGGCGTGGCCGGCAACCTGGTGGTGGCCTGGGTGCTCACCATCCCGGCCGCGGCCACGGTGGCCGCCCTGTGCTTCTACGGCCTGGAGCTCATGAACCTGGGCTGAGCCGCACCCACTGCGACGAAAAGAAAACGCGCCGCCGTCCCCCGGGACGGCGGCGCGCTTGCGTGCGCAGGACGGGCGATCAGCGGGCGATCATGGCCCGCAGGATATCGGCGCAGCCCTCGGCGTTGTGGCTCATGGCGTGCAGCCCCTCCACGAACTTCATGACCTGGTAGGCGTCGCGGAAGTCCAGGTCCGAGCACATGAGTTCGGTGAGCAGGTGCTGCTGGGCCTTGGCCGCCTCCAGATGCTGCTGGCGCACCTTGTGGTAGGACTCCTTGACCGCGGCGCGGTCGGTCACCTGGCCGTAGATCAGGGCGATGGTGGCGTTGAGCGCCGGCTTGAGCAGGTCCACGGTGGCGGCCACCGAGCTCCAGAAGGCGTACAGGGCCTCGTGGAAGTGCTCGGGGATGCGCACCGGCCGCATGCCCAGCCAGTTCATGGCCTCCTGGGCCTCGTCCAGGATGTTGTCCTGGTAGCGGGTGAAATTGAGGAACAGGGTCTTGTCCACCTCCATGAACAGGGCGCGCGGCATGTGGTTGCGGATGCGGCGCTTGATCTTGTCCGCCAGCCCCTCCAGGTGCCCCACCTCGGTGGCCAGCACCGAGAAGGCGCGGGTGGGCCCGCCGGGCGACAAATAGTCGCGCAGCGCCTCCCCGACGACCGCCAGGGCCCGGGCCGTGGGCTCGTAGTGTTCGAGCAGGCCGGGAAGCTGCTTCCTTCCCGTGAACTTCACCATCCAGGTCCGCATGAACATATCCCCTCCCGCACAACTGCTTCCGATGCGCAACCGCCCCGCATCGTGAAACATCCTACACCGGAAAATTCATGTCGAGCAAGGGGATACTACTCAGGAGCCAAATGGATTTTCACACGACCGACACAATCGGACGAAGCGGATGTCCGTCCCGCCTCACTCCCCGGCCGCCAGGGCCTCCAGGCGCGGCCGGTCCAGGAGCTTCACGTCGCGGCCGTTGACCTCGACCAGGCCGTCGTCGGCCATGCGGCGGAAGGCGCGGGACAGGGCCTCCGGCGTCGCGCCCACCACCTTGGCGAGTTCGCGGTGGGTGAGGGGGAGGCGGACATGGTCGGGCCGGGGGCCGCACTGGTCGGCGTGGGTGAGGTACATGGCCACCCGGCCGGGTATCTCCCGGAAGGACAGGGATTCCACCAGCTCCATGGCTTCCTTCAAGCGCCGCGAGACCACCAGGAGCACGTTGAAGAGGATGCGCGGCTCCTTCAGGGCCATGTCGTCGAAGATTTTCCCGGACAGCACCAGCACCCGGCAGGGCTCCACGGCCGAGGCGTTGGCCGGGGCGCGGCGGCGGTCGAACATGGAGCACAGGCAGAAGGGCTCGCCCGGCCCGAAGAAGTAGAGGATCTGCTCCCGCCCGTCCCGGGAGAGCTTGAAGAGCTTGGCCCGGCCGGCGAGCAGCACGTACATGCCCCCGGCCTCCCGCCGCTCGTCCAGGATCATCTCGCCCGGGGCGTAGTTGCGGATGATGGCGCTCTGCTCCAGGAGCCGCATCTGCTTGTCGGGCAGCCCCTTGAACAGGGGCAGGGTCCGCAGGGTGAGGGCCACTTCGCCATCGCGCATTTTTTCCCCTCGCGTTGATGTCCATCAATGCCCGGGCCGTGCCTCCCTGCTAGCACGGAGTCGGACGATCACCAAGCGGAGGCGGCCATGATCCACCTGAGCGACGAGGCGCGGCAGCGCATGCAAGACTACCTGGGTACCGGCGAGGCCGCCGACGCCTGGGGCATCCGGGTGGTGGCCAGCCCGGGCTGACACGGGCCGCGGCTCTCCCTGGTTCTGGACGAACCGGGTCCCGACGACGAGGTGGTGAGCGCCGGCGCCCTGCGGGTCATGGTGGACCCCCACCTGTCCACCGAGGTGGGCGACATCTGGATCGAGGCCTCGGGCGCGGGCCTGAGCCTGCGCTCGGCCAACTACGGCGCGGGCTGCTGAGGCTCCCGAAAAATCCGCACTCCATTGATGAACATCAATGCAGCAGCAACCCCGGCCGGATAGGCTGGGTTCCACAGCCCCAGGAAGAACGTGCTTCGGCACTGCAAGGAGAGAGGAGTTTCAGAAGTCGCCCGGCCCGGCCGGCCCGGACGCCCTCGCGTCCCGAACGGCGCACCCGGAGGCGGGTCCACCAGCAACCCTGCATCCCGAGGAGGACCTATGCACACCACGCGTGGAGTACGGCGCGCGGTCGTGGCCCTCTCCAGCCTGGCGCTCATCCTGGCCCTGGCCCCCCCTGCCTGGGGCCAGGCCATGCCGCGCGCGCCGCGCTGGATCACCACCGACCACTCCCAGCACGAGGCGCTCAAGAAGCCGTTCGAGAAACCCGAGGACGTGACCCGCGCCTGCCTGTCCTGCCACAACCAGGCGGCCAAGCAGGTGCACAAGACCATCCACTGGACCTGGCTGTGCCCCAACGCCCCCGCGGACTCGGGCCTGGGCAAGGGCGGGTTGGTGGTGAACAACTTCTGCGTGGCGGTGAAGTCCAACGAGCCCCGCTGCACCTCCTGCCACGCGGGCTACGGCTGGAAGGACGGCTCCTTCGACTTCGCCAGCGAGGAGAAGGTGGACTGCCTGGTCTGCCACGACGGCACCGGCCAGTACAAGAAGTTCCCGCCCGGCGCGGGCTACCCGGTGATGCAGCCCACCCAGTTCGGGGGCAAGGAATGGCTGCCGCCCGACCTGAACAAGATCGCCCAGGGCGTGCACCGGCCCGGCCGCGCCAACTGCGGGGCCTGCCACTTCACCGGTGGCGGCGGCGACGGGGTGAAGCACGGCGACCTGGACACCTCCCTGCTCAAGCCCTCCAAGCAGCTCGACGTGCACATGGCCGCGGACGGGGCCAACTTCACCTGCGTGCGCTGCCACACCACCGAGGCGCACAAGGTTTCGGGCCGCTGCTACAAGACCCCGGCCTCGGACACCCGCATGAGCCTCTTGCAGGACGACCAGATGCACAAGATCACCTGCGAGTCCTGCCACTCGGCCACCCCGCACAAGGCCGGGCACAAGGCCAACGACCACACCGACAAGGTGGCCTGCCAGACCTGCCACATCCCGGAATTCGCCCGGGAGAAGCCCACCAAGATGTCCTGGGACTGGTCCACCGCGGGCAAGCTGAAGGACGGCAAGCCCTTCACCGTGGAGGGGCCGCACGGCAAGGACTCCTACGACTCCATGAAGGGCGACTTCGTGTGGAAGAAGAACGTGCAGCCCGAGTACCTGTGGTTCAACGGGTCCATGGGCAACGTGCTGGCCACCGACACCATCGACCCGTCCAAGCCGGTGGAACTGAACGTGGTCTACGGCGCGCGGGACGACAGGAACTCGCGCATCTACCCCTTCAAGAAGCACGTGGGCAAGACGCCCTACGACACCGAGCTCAAGCGCATGGTGATCCCGCACCTGTTCGGCAAGGACGACGCGGCCTACTGGAAGACCTACGACTGGGCCAAGGCCATCGAGGCGGGCATGCAGACCTCGGGCCTGCCCTATTCCGGCAAGTACGCCTTTGCGGACACGGTCTGGTACTTCCAGACCACCCACATGGTCGCCCCCAAGGAGAAGGCCTTGCAGTGCGGGGCCTGCCACTCCCGCGACGGCCGGCTGGCCAAGCTCGGCGGGTTCTACATGCCCGGCCGCGACCATGCGTCCGTGCTGGACGCCGCGGGCTGGGGCGGCGCGGCCCTGGCCCTGATCGCCGTGCTGGTGCACGGCCTGCTGCGCCTGGGCTCCGGCAGCCGGCGCAAGGAGGACTAGCCATGCACGCCCTGCAGAAGATCTACCTCTACTCCCGGTTCGAGCGGCTGTGGCACTGGCTGCAGGGGGCGCTGATCGCCGCGCTCCTGCTCACCGGGTTCGAGGCCCACGGCACGTTCACCCTGTTCGGGTTCGAGCGGGCCTACCATATCCACAACTGGTGCGCCTGGACCTGGGTGGTGGGCAGCGCCTTCGCCATCTTCTGGCTGCTCATCACCGGCGAGTGGAAGCAGTACGCCCCCACCACCCGCAAGGTGGCGGAGGTGGCGCGCTACTACCTGGTGGGCATCTTCCGCGGCGAGCCGCACCCGGTGCCCAAGACCCTGCGCGCCAAGCACAACCCCTTGCAGCGGCTCACCTACCTGTCCCTGGCCGCGGCTCTCCTGCCCCTGCAGATGGCCACCGGCCTCTTGTACTACTTCTACAACGCCTGGCCGGAGATGGGCATCGGCGGCTGGAGCCTCACGGCCGTGGCGGTGCTGCACACCCTGGGCGGCTTCGCCCTCCTGGTGTTCGTCATCGTCCACGTCTACATGACCACCACCGGCCACACCCCTCTCGCCCACATCAAGGGCATGCTCACCGGCTGGGAAGAGGTGGCCCACCCTGAGGCGGTGCAGGACTGGGAAAAGAAGAGCGCCTAGCCCGCGCCCACGCCGAAAAGAAAGCGGCCCCTGCCGGAAGGCGGGGGCCGCCGCGTTTGGAGCCGGCTATCGAAATTATCTTCTACGACCACCACCAGCCTCAATTCCCTAGGTATCGCAAAGCTCCACAAGTTCACCGAGCATCAATACCTGCGCCCTCCGCCCACTTCCTTCCCGCACCGTCTGCAACATGCCTGATTCCTTAAGAGTTCGCAGCAAGCTATTAATTGTCACATAGCTCGGGCCATTGGGCCCAAGATCAATGTGCGTGCTTTGAAAAATTGGTTTGTCAAAGAACTGATCCAACAACGGGATAGCAAACTGTGAATGCGTTAACTCCATGACTTTTTGTTTCAACCTGGCATACAGCTCCATGATTTCTCTAGCCGTAGCTGTGTTCTTTGCGGACTGCTCAATGGTGGCCTGCAAGAAAAACTCAATCCATGCATGCCAACTCTCTAAACTTCCATCCAGTCGCCGAAGATGTTCGACGTAGCTCTCTCTGTTTTTTTCAAAATATGCAGACATATAAAACATAGGACGTGGCAATATTTTCCTTTCATACATAAATAGCGGAACAAGAATACGCCCCAGACGGCCATTCCCATCGAGAAATGGGTGAATTATCTCAAATTGGGCGTGGATTATCGCTAACTGGACCAACGAATCTTTTTCATCATAGTGATAGTATGATTC
>JAEXTU010000319.1 GCA_023453335.1 Pseudomonadota bacterium
TCGTGCAGCATGGAGAGCGCGGTGTAGAGCCAGGTGGCCTTTTCCTTGGCCGGCATGTCGTTCTTCACCCCCAGCCGGAACCGGCCGCCCGGCAGCGGCGAGAGGTGCCGCGCCTCCAGGGCGTCCAGGTTGTTGTGGGCGTGGGAGCAGAGCTTGGCGTAGAGGGAGGCGTAAAACTCCTCCATGCCGGCCATCCTGAAGCGGTCCTTGACCCGGATGTGCCCCGCGCCCTGGGCGGTGATGTCCTTGAGCTTGGCCTTCAGCTCGTCGCGGTAGGCGGCGAAGTCCGCGGACGCGGCAAAGGCCGCCAGCTTGGGCACGGACGCCACCCCGGAGCAGAAGGTGAGCGCCTGGCTGTAGAAGGAGTGCTCGATGTAGGCCAGGTAGCCGCGGTCGCGGGACAGGTTCACGAAGTCCGCCAGGGCCTCGGCAAAGGCGCGCAGCACGATGGGCGCGATCCACCAGGAGCGGCTGCGGTACAGGCTCACGATGCCCGCGCAGAAGTCCAGGAACGAGCAGTACATGGCCACCAGGGCGTAATGCTGCACGTCCGAGGGGTCGAAGGTGAGGTCGTCCAGGCAGGCGGCGTACCCGTCCACCACGGCCTGGGCCTGCTTGAGCACCTTCTTCTCGTCCAGCCCGTATTCTTGCATTCGCGGAGCCTAGCACAGCCCCGGCCTTGGCCGGAAGCCCCGGGATCGCGGGATTTCCCGGCGCGGCTTGACCCCAGGGCGGTCCTGCACTACTATTTGCACACCCGGAACAGGACGGCGAACCTGGGGACCGAACTCGGCCACAGCCCCGGCTGCGGCCTGCTGTTTTTTTGTCGCCGGCTGCCGGAAGAACGCACATCACGACGGAGACGGATATGGAAAGCATTCCCATCTCGGTGCAGGGCTTCGAGAAGATCAAGCTGGAGCTGGACAAGCTCAAGGCCGAGCGGCCCGAGGTCATCCAGGCCATCAAGGAGGCGCGGGAGGAAGGCGACCTGCGCGAGAACGCCGGCTACGAGGCGGCCCGCGAGCGTCAGGGCATGCTGGAGGCCCGCATCAACTACATCGAGTCGCGCATGCACCGCTTCAACGTCATCGACCTGGCCACCCTGGACGGCGAGAAGGTCACCTTCGGCGCCACGGTGGAGATCGAGGATCTGGAAACCAGCGAGCGCAAGACCTTCACCCTGCTCGGCCCGGACGAGGCCGACTTCAACAACGGCACCATCTCGGTCCTCTCCCCGGTGGCCCGCGCCCTGCTCGGCAAGTACGAGGGCGACGAGGTCACGGTGGACGCGCCCAAGGGCCAGATCAACTACGAGATCGTGTCCGTGGCCTTCAACGGCCGCAACTAGCCCTCCACCCGTCCCGAAACAAAGCGGCCCGGCTTGCACCGGGCCGCTTTGCTTTCGCCCATTTCCCAATCAATAGTGAAACCGGCAGGAAAACACCACCACCGCCTCGCCGTCGAGTTGGTAGACGAGGCGGTGCTCGGCGCTGATGCGGCGGGACCATTTGCCGGCGAGGTCGAACTTGAGGGCCTCGGGCTTGCCCAGGCCGGTGAAGGGCGTGCGCTGGATGTCGCGTAGCAGCGCGTTGACGCGCTTGAGGACCGCCTTGTCGGTGGCCTGCCAGTAGAGATACTCGTCCCAGGCGTGGGGGGTGAAAACCAGCCGCCTCATTCGTCGAGGAGTTCCCGCTCCTTGGCCTTGCCCTCTTCGTACTGCCGGATGCTCTCCCGCAGCCGAGCCGCATTGGCCGGAGTGCTGAGCAGGTACCCGGTCTCCTGCATGGAGTTATAGTCGTCCAGGGAGACCATCACCACTGGCCGGCCCCCGCGTCGGGTCACCACCACCGGCTCGTGGCTGTCGCACACCCGCTCCATGGTCTCCACCATGGTCTTGCGCGCCGCGGAATAGGAAATCACGTCCATGGGAGCCTCCTGATTATTGTACAATTCATTGTACAACCTCTTCCACCCCTGTCAAGCCCGGCCCCGCGGCCAAAGAAAACGCCCTGCGGTGGGTCACGAACCGCAGGGCGTCAAGCGTTCCAGTCAGCCCCACCGCCTCAGCGGTCCACCATGGCCATGAACTTCTCTGAGTAGCGCGCGCCGGAGACGTGGGTGAGGGCGGCGTCCAGGGTTTGCATCTGGGCCGCGTCGAGCTTGACCGCCGCGGCAGCCACGTTCTCTTCCAGATACGTGCGGCGCTTGGTGCCGGGGATGGGCACGATGTCCGATCCCTTGTGCAGGAGCCAGGCCAGGGCCACCTGGCCGGGCTTCACGCCCAGATTGGCGGCCACCTCCCTGACCTTCTGGGCCGCGGCCAGGTTGGCGTCGAAGTTCGCGCCCATGTAGCGGGGGTCGGTCTTGCGGAAGTCGCCCTCGGGGTACTCCTCGGCCCGCTGCACGTCCCCGGCCAGGAAGCCCCGGCCCAGGGGCGCGAAGGGCACCAGGCCGATGCCCAGCTCGCGCAGGGCCGGGATCAGCTCGGCCTCCAGGTTGCGCTCCCAGAGCGAGTACTCGCTCTGCAGGGCGGACACTGGATGCACCGCGTGGGCGCGGCGGATGTTGGCCAGGCCGGCCTCGGACAGGCCGAAGTACCGGGCCTTGCCCTCCCGGACCAGCTCGCCCACCACCCCGGCCACGTCCTCGATGGGCACGGCCGGGTCGATGCGGTGCTGGTAGAGCAGGTCGACATGGTCCGTGCCCAGCCTTTTCAGCGACCCTTCCACGGCCGCGCGGATGTGCGTGGGCCGGCTGTCCATGCCCTCAATGCGCTTGCCGTCCACCAGGCGGAACCCGAACTTGGTGGCCAGCACCACCTGGTCCCGCTTGCCCTTGAGCGCCCGACCCAACAGATCTTCGTTGGCAAAGGGGCCGTAGGCCTCGGC
>JAEXTU010000411.1 GCA_023453335.1 Pseudomonadota bacterium
CCAGGTCATCGCGAACCTGCTGGGCAACGCGCTCAAGATCACCGAGGCCGGCGAGGTGCGGCTCCGCGTGGAGCCCCTGGGCCGGGGCCAGGCCGAGGGCTGGCTCGCCGCCGCCCGCACCCGGGAGGGCCAGGCCGGGGTGCGCCTGCTCTTCACCGTGAGCGACACCGGCATCGGCATCCGCGAGGAGCAGCAGCGCACCATCTTCGACAGCTTCACCCAGGCCGACGGCTCCATCACCCGCAGGTACGGCGGCACCGGCCTGGGCCTGGCCATCTGCAAGGCCTACGTGCAGCTCATGGGCGGGACCTTGAGCCTGTCCAGCGCCCGGCACGAGGGCAGCGACTTCGCCTTCACCGTGCTCTTCGCGGCCGAGCCCGCGCCCGCGTCCCGCACCGAGGCCGACGCCTCCCCGGACCTGGCCCGCGAGCTGCCCCGGGACCTCAAGGTGCTGGTGGCCGAGGACAACGAGGGCAACCGCAAGACCATCCTCTACATGCTCAACCGCCTGGGCCTGGAGCCGGTCACCGCCGAGGACGGCGAGGAGGCCCTGGACGCCCTGTCCCGGGAGCGCTTCGACCTGGTGCTCATGGACATCCAGATGCCGGGCACCGACGGCCTGGCCGCCACCCGCCGCATCCGCGACGGGCAGGGCGGCATCGACCCCGGGGTGCGGGTGGTGGCCATGACCGCCCACGCCATGGAGGGCGACCGGGAGCGCTTCCTGTCCCAGGGCATGGCCGACTACCTGGCCAAGCCCCTGCGCAAGCGCGACCTGGTGCGCGTGCTGCACGAGGCCGCGGCCCTGCGCCGCGGCTAGCCCCCCGTTTAGAGCCCTGTCGCTTTGCGGGATGCGCCCGCGCCGGATTGCGGCCATGCTGCGGCAAAATCCCTTGACGCCCTGCCGCAACCCTGCCAGGAGGCCGCGATGGTTTATTTCAAGCTGGTGCTCACCATGGTCCTGTGGGGCGGGACCTTCGTGGCCGGCCGCCAGTTGGCCGGGCAGGTGGGGCCCTTTGCCGCCGCGTTCCTGCGCTTCGCCATCGCCACCGCCTGCCTGCTGGCCTTCATCCGGGCCAGGGAGGGCGGCCTGCCCCGCCTGGACCGGCGCGGCCTCCTTGGCGTGCTCCTCTTGGGGGCCACCGGGGTCTTCGCCTACAACGCCTTCTTCTTCACCGGGCTCGCCACCGTAGGCGCGGGCCGGGCCGCGGTGATCATCGCCGGCAACCCCATCGCCATCGCCCTGGGCGCGGCCCTGTTCTTCGGGGAGGGCATGACCCGGCGCAAGGCCGCGGGCATCGCCCTGTCCGTGGCCGGGGCGGTGGAGGTCATCGGCCGCGGCGCGCCGCTGTCGCTGCTCTCCCAGGGGGTGTCCCCGGGCGACGCGGCCATCCTGGGCTGCGTGGCCTCCTGGTCGGCCTATTCCCTGCTGGGCAAGACGGTCATGGCCCGCCTCTCGCCCCTGGGGGCGGTGGCCTGGTCCAGCCTGGCCGGGGCGCTCATGCTCCTGCCCGCGGCCCTCGTGGAGGGCCTGCACCCCGCGGCCTATCCCCTGGGGGCCTGGGCCGGGCTGGCCTACCTGGGGGTGTGCGGCACGGTGCTCGGGTTCACCTGGTTCTACGAGGGCATCCGGGCGGTGGGGGCCTCCCGGGCCGGGGTGTTCATCAACCTGGTACCGGTGTCCGCGGTGATCCAGGCCTTCTTCCTGCTCGGCGAGCCGGTGGACGCGAGCCTGCTGCTGGGCGGAGCCCTGGTGCTCTGCGGGGTCTGGCTCACCAACACCGCGCGCCGGCCGGCCTGACCCCTTGCCCCGGGCCGCCGGGCAAGGTACCACCGTCCCATGCAGAACAACGCGAGGATGATCGCCGGCGCGGTGTGCGCGGCCGCCGGGCTGGCCCTGGTGGCCCTGCCCCAGGAGACGGTGCCCTGGCTGCCCGGGTCCCTGGGCGCGGGGGTGGTGCTCATCCTGTCCGGGGCCATGTTCCTGCTCCGCGGCTTTGCCGAGCGCAAGCAGCCTCCCATCGCCGGCAGCGACTTCAAGGTCGCCCCCAGCACCGCCCGCAACCAGCGCAAGCGCCGCAACAAGGCCTCCTGACCCGGGAGCCCCCTGCCCCGCGAGCGGCCCCTCTCCGCTCCAGGGCTCCAGTCCGCTTCCGCGCTTTTGAACACACCGCGGCCGCATCACGACGTGATATGGCTGCCAGTCCACTCCCCGCACCTCATCGGCTGGTCGGCTCCGAAGCCCGCCCAGCGGAACAGTCCAGGCCTTGGCGCAGAACAGAAAATACGTTGCAAGGCCGTTGACAAATATTATGACAAAAATTATTTAGACTTTGCCTAAAAGTATAAAAATCCAAGCGAGTAGATGTGACAAAATGACTGACAAAAATCTTTTCAAAAAGGTGCTCACTTTCAAGGCCGGGAACTTCCTGTTCAGCCGGAAGTACGATCGGGAAAGACTTGCGCCCCTGCTCATCCGCGCCCAGACCATCTACGCCTCGGTGGCATCCCTGCCTATCCTGCCCGAATGGTCCTCCAGGCTGGAAACGGACATCATCCGCCGCTCCATCCACGGCACCGCGGCCATTGAGGGCAACCCCCTGCCCGAGGAACGGGTGGGCGAGCTTCTGGCCCAGGTGGAACCGGGCGGCCTTCTGGAGCGCTCCGAGCGGGAGATAGTGAATCTCAAGACCGCCTACGCCGTGCTTGCCGTGGCCAGCAAGGAGCCTTTTGCAGTAACCGAGGCATACATACAGGACGTGAACGAGACCATTACGTACGGCCTGGCCACCGAGGCGCACTCGCCGGGCCGCTACCGCGGCCAACGGGTCCAGGTTGGGGACAAAGCCCATGGCGGAGTCTACACCCCACCAAAGGCCAAGGCGGATATCGCCCGGCTCATGGTCGAATTCGTGGAGTGGATCAACAGCGCCGAAATGCTGGCTGAGCCCACAGAGATTCGCGCGGCCCTGGCCCACTACCACCTGGGCCTCATCCACCCCTTCGGCGACGGCAACGGCCGCGCCGCCCGGCTCCTGGAGGCGACCATCCTTACCCGTAGCGGCATGCGCTACCTGCCCAAGATGCTCTCCAACTTCTACTACCGCCACATGGACGAGTATTTCATCGCCTTCCGCGCCGCGGAAAAAGGCAAGAACGGAGACGTAACGCCGTTCCTGGAGTTCGTCCTGACCGGCCTGCTCCAGTCGGTGGAGGAGTTGCAGCGAAACATCCATGTATTCATCTGCATCCTGGCCTTCCAGGCCATGGCGGACTCATTGCGCCAGACACACGACATCACCCAGCGCCAGCACGACTTGTTGCGCATCCTCATCAAGAATCCATCCCGCGCCATTGCCTTGAAGGATCTCCTGACCGACCCCCTCTTCGCCCCCCTCTACCGCCGGGCCAGTGAGCAGACCGCGCGGCGCGACCTCAAGCGCCTCGCCGGGCTCAAGCTCCTGACCAAAGACGAGACCGGCCACCGCCTCAATCCCCGGGGCCTGGACCAGCTACCATGAAACTCAGCAAGGAAGCCCGCCCATGATGGGCTATTCGCACATGGCCGTGGGCTGCGCCCTGTGGGCCGGGGTGCGGCTGCTCTTGCCCGGGCCGCTGGGCAGCCTGCCGGTGGAGCTGGGCCTGGCCGCGGCGGGCAGCCTGCTGCCGGACATCGACGAGCCGCAGAGCCTGATCGGCCGCCGCCTGGGCATTCTGGCCTGGCCCATCAAGCTCATCTTCGGCCACCGCGGCTTCACCCACTCCCTGCTGGCCCTGGCCCTGGTCCTGGCAGGGCTGGCCGCGGCCGCGGGGGCCGGGCTCCTGCCCGCGGCCGGGGCCGCGGCCTTCTGGGTGGGCTACGCCGGCCACCTGGCCGGGGACGGCCTGACCACCTCCGGGGTGCCCCTGTTCTGGCCGGCCGAGGCCCGGGTGCGCGCGCCCCTCACCTTCCCCACCGGCGGGGTGGTGGAGCATCTGCTGGTGGCCGGCCTGCTCGGGCTCTTGGGCTTCCTCCTGCGCGGGTACTGGCCTCCCCACCTGCCGCGCTGAGCGGGGATGACGCAGGCCCCGGGTTCTGGCACAATGGCCCCGGAGGCAGCCATGCGCGCACGGTTCTTCCGGGCCCTGGCCGGCGCGGCCCTGTTCCTGGCCGGCTACGGCATGCAGCAGGACAGGGTCTCGCCCTTCAGCGGGATCGACGATCCCCGCTTTCTGGGCCTGCTCCTGGAACTCCTGGGGCTCGTCCTCCTGCTCTCCCCCATCCTGGGCCGCGGCCGCAGGCTGCCCGACGTGCAGCCCCCGCGCATCCGGCGCGAACTCCTCTACAAGCCTCCCTGCTGCGACGACGAGCCGAAAACGGCCGCCAAGGAGGCGCCCGCGGCCGACTCCCCCGACCCGGAACGGCCCGACCCGAACCGGCCTGACCGCGCGGACTGACCCGGCGCGCTCAGCCCCCCCGCTCAGCCACAAAAGAAGGGACGCGGCGGCCGGGGGTCGCGGTCCCCGCGCGCGCGGCGGGTGAAGAACTCCCGGGCCGCGGCCATGAAACCCCTCGCCGCGGCGCTGGGCTCGTGTCCCGGGTTGCGGGCCAGGAGCACCGGCGCGGCCAGGGGACCGTCCGCCCACTCGGCCACGGCCAGCTCGCCCCGCTCCGCCTCGGGGGCCACGGCAAAGGCCGGGGCGAACCCCACCCCCAGGCCCGCGGCCACGCAGCGCTTGGCCAATCCCAGGGTGCCGCACTCCACCAGCCCGGCCGGCCGCGCCCCGGCCGGCCCGGCCTCCCGTATGGCCTGCTCCAGGCCGCGGCGCAGGCCCCACACGTGGGGGGTGAGCACCAGGCCCGCCCCGGCCAGGTCCCGGGCGCGCACCCGGCCCCCCACAACCAGGGGCGAGCCCGGCGCGGCCATGGCCACCACCCGCTCCCGGCCCCGCACCTCCACCTCCAGGCCCGGGTCCAGGGCCGCCCCGCCCAGGATCAGGGCCAGGTCCGTGGCCCCCTGCCGCAGATCCCGGGCCAGGCCCAGGCCGGAGGCCGTGGCCAGGGTCAGGCGCACCCCGGGGAACCCCCGGCAAAACCGGCCCAGCACCCCGGGCAGACAGAGCAGGCCCAGAGTCTCGGAGATGCGCACGCACAGCTCGCCCGGGGCCGCGCCCCCCGCGCCCAGGCTGGCCCGGGCCTCGGCCGCCAGGTCGGCCATGCGCCGGGCATGGGGCAGGAGCCTGCGGCCGGCCTCGGTGAGCAGCACCCGCCGGCCCAGCCGCTCGAACAGGGCCGCGCCCAGCTCCTCCTCCAGCCCCTTGATCTGGGCCGAGACCGTGGACGGCGCATAGTGCAGCGCCTCGGCCGCCTTGCGGAAGGAGAGCCGGCCCGCCACCGCCAGGAAGGTCGCCACCTGGGTCATGTCCATGATTGTTCGGATTCCTCGAATTGAAAGTTCACAATGATTCGCTTGTGCCGGAACTATGCCCGAGAGTAAGCCTGGTGGCAAGTCAGGCCCTGCCAACCCTATTGTTCCGTTAATTTGCACAAAGGAGGCACCATGCCCGCGCCCGACGAACTGCGCAGCCTGTCCCGCCAGCGCAAGCTGGCCCACAAACAGCTCCTGGACCTGGGCTCCCGGGCCTACGCCGCGTTCCTGGACCTGGAGCGCGCGACATACGCTGATGGCGCATTGCCTCGCCAGGCCAAGGAGCTCATCGCCGTGGGCATCAGCGTGGTCCTGGACTGCCACTCCTGCATGCAGTGGCACATCGGCCAGGCCCGGGCTGCCGGAGCGAGCCTGCGCCAGGTGCTGGAGGCGGTGGAGGTGGGCATGGAGATGGGCGGCGGCCCGGCCACGGTGTCCGCCCGCTTCGCGCGCACGGCCATGGCCGAAGCCTGCGGCCCCGCGGCCCTGGCCGCCGAATCCCGACCCGTCTCCGGGAAAACCGGCGGGCGGCCGGCATGACCCTGCCCCCGGAGTTGGCAATGGCCGCCGCGGCCGCGGCTCTGGCCGGTTTCACCCAGGGCCTGGCCGGGTTCGGCTCCACCCTGGTGGCCATGCCGCTCCTGGTCACTGTGCTGCCC
>JAEXTU010000440.1 GCA_023453335.1 Pseudomonadota bacterium
GGCCCATATGGAGCCCTACCCCGGCGAACTCGGGACCGACGAGGCCCTGGCCCTCATCGACACCTTCCCCCGGGTGGGCAACACCATCGTCATCTTCACCGGCGGCGAGCCCCTCCTGCGCAAGGACGTGTTCACCCTGGTCCGCCACGCCAAATCCCTGGGCCTGCGCCCGGTCATGGCCACCAACGGCACCCTCATCACCCCCGAGCTGGCCCGCGAGATGAAGGACGCCGGCATCGAACGCTGCTCCATCTCCATCGACGGACCCGACGCCGCGTCCCATGACGCCTTCCGCTGCGTGCCCGGCTCCTTCGACGACTCCATGCGCGGCATCGAGCTGCTCAAGGCGGCCGGCATCGAGTTCCAGATCAACACCACCGTGACCCAGAACAACCTGGGCCAGTTCAAGGACATCTTCCACCTGGCCGAACAGATCGGCGCGGCGGCCTGGCACATCTTCCTGCTGGTGCCCACCGGCCGCGGCGCAGGGCTCGCGGACCAGGTGATCTCGGCCAAAGAGTACGAGGACGTGCTCAACTGGTTCTACGACTTCCGCAAGACCACCTCCATGCAGCTCAAGGCCACCTGCGCGCCCCACTACCACCGCATCCTGCGCCAGCGCGCCAGGGAAGAGGGCGTGCCGGTGACCTTCGAGAACTTCGGCCTGGACGCCGTGTCCCGCGGCTGCCTGGGCGGCACCGGGTTCTGCTTCATCTCCCACACCGGCCAGGTCCAGCCCTGCGGCTACCTGGACCTGGACTGCGGCAACGTGCGCAGCACGCCCTTCCCGGAAATCTGGGCCAGGTCGCAGCATTTCCTTGAATTCCGCGACCAGTCGCAGTACCAGGGCAAGTGCGGCGTGTGCGAGTACCACAAGGTCTGCGCCGGCTGCCGCGCCCGGGCCTTCACCATGAAGGGCTCCCACCTGGCCGAGGAGCCGCTGTGCTCGCACCAGCCCGCGCGGCTCGCCAACGCCTGCAAGGGCGCCTGACGCCCGCCCGGGGACTGCAAGGACGAGCTCGAATGGACGATCTGGACAAGCGCCTGCTCGACATCATCCAGTCCGACCTCCCGCTCACCGCGCGGCCTTACGCCGCGGTGGGCGAGCGTTTGGGCCTCACCGAGGCCGAGGTCCTGGCCCGGGTGCGGGCCCTCAAGGGCCGCGGGGTCATCCGCCGCATCGGCGGCAACTTCCAGTCCCGCAAGCTCGGCTTCCACTCCACCCTCTGCGCGGCGCGCGTGCCCCAGGACCGGCTCGACGCCTTCGTGGCCGAGGTCAACCGCCACCCCGGCGTGACCCACAACTACCTGCGCCGCCACCCCTACAACGTCTGGTTCACCTTCATCGGCCCGTCCCGCCAGGCCGTGGACGACACGCTCGCGGCCATGCGCCAGGCCACCGGCATCGACATTCTCAACCTGCCCGCCTCGCGCCTGTTCAAGATAAAAGTCGACTTCAAGATGGCCAACAACGCCCGCAACGATGAGGAGGAGTGAACCATGCCTGTCATTACCGTGCAGATGCTCACCGGCCGCACCGCCCAGCAGAAAAAGGACCTGGTCATGACCCTGGCCGCGGACTGCGCCCGCATCTGCGGCATCCCCACCTCGGCGGTCAAGGTGGTGCTGCAGGAAATGGCCCCGGAGAACTGGTGCATCGACGGCCTGTACGGCCCGGACTTCGTGGCCGCCCGCAAGAAGGCCGCCGCGGCCGCCGCGGCCAAGCCCGCCGCCAAGAAGGCCCCGGCCAAGAAGGCCGCCCCCAAGAAAGCTGCGCCCAAGAAGGCTGCCGCCAAGAAGCCCGCGGCCCCCAAGAAGCCCGCCGGCAAGTAGCATGAGCCGCCGGCCCTTCATCCTCTCCCCGTCGCTGCTCTCCTCGGATTTCGGCCGCCTGGCCGAGGAGCTGGCCGCGCTGGAGGATGCCGGCCTCTCCTGGGTGCACTGGGACGTGATGGACGGGGCCTTCGTGCCCAACATCACCTTCGGGCCGCCGGTCATAGGGGCCTTGCGCAAGCGGTCCAAGCTGTTCTTCGACGTGCACCTCATGATCGAGAGGCCGGAGCGCTACCTGGCCGAGTTCGTGGACGCCGGCGCGGACCTGGTCTGCGTCCACGCCGAGGCCTGCATCCACCTGGAGCGCACCGTGTCCGAGATCCGGCGGCTGGGGGCCAAGTGCGCCGTGGCCCTGAACCCGGCCACCCCCCTGGACCACATGCTCTACCTCATCCCCCAGCTGGACATGACCCTCATCATGAGCGTCAACCCGGGCTTCGGCGGGCAGTCCTTCATTCCCTTCAGCCTGCCCAAGATTCGCCAGCTCGCGGCCCTGCGCGAGGAGGCCAACCCGGAGATGCTCATCCAGGTGGACGGCGGAGTCACCACCGAGAACACCCCGACCCTCACCAAGGCCGGGGCCGACGTGCTGGTTTCGGGCTCCGCCTTCTTCAACGTCCCGCCGTACCGCGAGCGCCACCAGGTGTTCATCAAGGCGGCGGGGCGGGCGTAGGCGGACTGGCGTCGAAAAGACAAGAGGGCGATTCGTGAATCGCCCCTACGGAAGAGAATCACGCCGGACTCGCTGGTCCGGCCCTCTTGTGTAGGGGCGATTCATGAATCGCCCTCGTCTGGTTCA
>JAEXTU010000447.1 GCA_023453335.1 Pseudomonadota bacterium
GTCCTCTCATGGTTTCTATGCGTCGCCCAGGCTACTTGCCGGCGCGGCCGTCGTTGCAGGGTTCGCCGCCGCCGGGGCGGGACATCTCGGCGTCCGGGGCGGTCTCGCAGACTTCGGGAGCGTCCTGGGGCGCGCTGGGGGCCGGGGCCTGGGCCAGTTGGTTGAGGATGGTCCAGCGGGTCATGACCTGGGTCTCGATCTGGGCGCGCAGGGCCTTGGACACCTCGGGGTGCATGCGCTCCAGCGCGCCGTAGCGGTTCTCGCCGGAGAGGAACTGCTGCAGGGTGCCGTCCGGGGCCTTGGAGTCGATCTGCAGGGGGTTCAGGCCCTTGTCCGCGCGACGCGGGTCGAAGCGGAACAGGGGCCAGTAGCCGCTGGCCACCGCCAGCCTGGTCTCCTCCTGGGTCTTGCCCATGCCCTTGCGGATGCCCTGGTTGATGCAGGGGGCGTAGGCGATGACCAGGGAGGGGCCGGGGTAGGCCTCGGCCTCGGTCACCGCCTTGAGGAACTGGTTCTTGTCCGCGCCCATGCCCACCGCGGCCACGTAGACCGTGCCGTAGCTCATGAGCATGCGGGCCAAGTCCTTCTTGCCGGTGCGCTTGCCCGCGGCCGCGAACTTGGCGATGGCCCCGGTGGGGGTGGCCTTGGAGGACTGGCCGCCGGTGTTGGAGTACACCTCGGTGTCCATGACCAGGATGTTCACGTCCTCGCCCGAGGCCAGCACGTGGTCCAGCCCGCCGTAGCCGATGTCGTAGGCCCAGCCGTCGCCGCCGAAGACCCACAGGGACTTCTTGGTGAACAGGTCGGCCTGGGCCGCGATCTCGGCCAGCAGGCCGTCCTGCTTGCCGGCCAGCTTGGCCTTCAAGGTCTCGCCCGCCTTGGCGGAGCCGGCCGCGTCGTGGCGGGCGGCCAGCCAGGCGGCCAGGGCCTGGCCCGTCTCGCCGTTGACCCCGGACTTCAGGGCCGCCTCCACCTGGGCGGCCAGGCGCTCGCGCCGGGCGGTGAGGCCCAGCCCGATGCCGTAGCCGAACTCGGCCGCGTCCTCGAACAGGGAGTTGCCCCAGGCCGGGCCGTGCCCGTTGGCGTTCACGTTGTAGGGGGTGCTCGGCGCGGACGCGCCCCAGATGGAGGAACAGCCGGTGGCGTTGGCCACGATCATGCGCTCGCCGAAGAGCTGGGTGAGCACCTTCACGTAGGGGGTCTCGCCGCAGCCTGCGCAGGCCCCGGAGAACTCCATGAGCGCCGGCGCGAACTGGCTGCCCTTGACCGTGCTGCGGGAGACCAGGCCGGTCTTGGCCGGCACGGTGCGGGCAAAGGCGTAGAGCGGGGCCTGGCCGGCCTGGCTCTCCAGGGGCTGCATGGCCAGGGCCTTTTCCTTGGCCGGGCAGATGTCCACGCAGTTGCCGCAGCCCATGCAGTCCAGGGGGCTCACCTGGATGCGGAAGCCCAGGCCCTTGAGGGCCTTGCCGTTGGCCTCGATGGTGGCGAACCCTTCCGGCGCGCCGGCCAGCTCGCCGGCCGTGCCCAGCACCGGCAGCAGGGCGGAGTGGGGGCACACGAAGGCGCACTGGTTGCACTGGATGCAGTTCTCCGCGATCCACGCCGGCACGTTGATGGCCACGCCGCGCTTCTCGAACTGGGAGGTGCCCGCCGGGAAGGTGCCGTCCTTGGAGAAGGCGGACACCGGCAGGCTGTCGCCCTGCTGGGCCAGCATGGGCCGCATGACCTGGGTGATGAAGGCCGGCTCGTCGCGCACCGGGGCGGCGGTGTCGGGGGCGTCCTTCCAGGCCGCGGGCACGGCGATCTCCTGGAGGCCGTCCATGGCGCGGTCCACCGCGGCGATGTTCATGTTGACGATCTTCTCGCCCTTCTTGCCGTAGGCCTTGTGGATGGACTTCTTGAGCAGCTCCACGGCCTTCTCGAAGGGCAGCACGCCGGCCAGCCGGAAGAAGGCGGTTTGCATGATCATGTTGATGCGGCCGCCCAGGCCCACCTCGCCGGCGATCTTCACCGCGTCGATGGCGTAGAGCTTGAGGCCCTTGGCCGCGATGGCCCGCTTCATGGAGCCGGGCAGCTTCTCCTCCATCTCCGGGAGGCCCCAGGGGGCGTTCAGCACGAAGGCCGCGCCTCGCTTGGCCGCGGCCAGCATGTCGTACTGGGTCACGTAGGCCGGGTTGTGGCAGGCCACGTAGTCGGCCGAGCCCACCAGGTAGGTGGAGGTGATGGGCTTCTCGCCGAAGCGCAGGTGGGACACGGTGAGGCCGCCCGACTTCTTGGAGTCGTAGGCGAAGTAGCCCTGGGCGAACAGCTCGGTGTTGTCGCCGATGATCTTGATGGCCTCCTTGTTCGCGCCCACGGTGCCGTCCGCGCCCAGGCCCCAGAAGGTGCACTGGATGGTGCCGGCCGGGGTGGTGTCCGGGAAGGAGGGGTCCACGTCCAGGGAGGAGTGGGTCACGTCGTCCACCACGCCCACACAGAAGCGGGTGCGGGCCGCGCCGGACATGTTGGCGTACACCGCGGCGGCCATGCCCGGGGTGAACTCCTTGGAGCCCAGGCCGTAGCGGCCGCCCAGGACCTTGACCTGGCGTCCGGCTTCCAGCACCGCCTGGCACACGTCCAGGTACAGGGGCTCGCCGGGCGCGCCGGGCTCCTTGCCGCGGTCGAGCACGGTGACGGTCTTGCAGGTGGCGGGCAGGGCGGCCAGGAGGGCCGAGGCCTCGAAGGGCCGGAACAGGCGGACCTTCACCAGGCCCACCTTCTCGCCCTTGGCGTTCAGGTGCTCCACCACCTCGCCCAGGGTTTCGCAGCCCGAGCCCATGGCCACCACCACCCGGTCGGCGTCAGGGGCGCCCACGTAGTCGAACAGGTGGTAGGCGCGGCCGGTGACGGCGGCCACCTGTTCCAGGCAGGTGGCCACGATGCCGGGCAGGCGCAGGTAGTAGGGGTTGGAGGCCTCGCGGCCCTGGAAGTAGATGTCCGGGTTCTGGGCGGTGCCGCGGGTGTTGGGGTGCTCGGGGTTCATGGCCCGGGCCCGGAAGGCGGCCAGGGCGTCCTGGTCCAGCAGGCCGGCCATGTCCGCGTAGTCCAGCACCGAGATCTTCTGCACCTCGTGCGAGGTGCGGAACCCGTCGAAGAAGTGCAGGAAGGGCAGGCTGGCCTTGACCGCGGCCAGGTGGGCGGCCAGGGCCATGTCGTGGGCCTCCTGCACCGAGGAGGAGCAGAGCATGGCGAAGCCGGTCTGGCGGCAGGCGTACACGTCGGAGTGGTCGCCGAAGATGGACAGGGCGTGGGTGGCCAGGGCCCGGGCCGAGACGTGGAACACGCCCGGCAAGAGTTCGCCCGCGATCTTGTACATGTTGGGGATCATGAGCAGCAGGCCCTGGGACGCGGTGAAGGTCGCGGTGAGCGCGCCCGCGGCCAGGGAGCCGTGCACCGCGCCGGCCGCGCCGGCCTCGGACTGCATCTCGCGGATGGCCAGGGTGCGGCCGAAGATGTTCTCCCGGCCCTGGGCCGCCCACTCGTCGGCCAGCTCGGCCATGGTGGAGGAGGGGGTGATGGGATAGATGGCCGCGGCTTCGCTCAGGGCGTAGGCCACGTGGGCCGCGGCGGTGTTGCCGTCGATGGTGACAGTGCGTTGGGGCATGACGTCTCCTTGGATTCGATTGAATGCGAGGGCTTGCACCCCGGTAACAAACAAGATGCGTACCAGTTCGCAGCAAGGGCCGCAGGCCGCCGGTTTTCCGGGATTTCCGCCCGCGGCGGGCCGTGGGGAACGGATGATAGTCCGTTTTCCCGGATGTTGGGAAGGGGGGTGGCCGGAGCCGAAATCGAGCCGGACGCTATGCGAGGATTTCAGTGTAATTCAAACTATGAATGAATACGACGAATTATCACTGTCCTGCCAGCCGGACGCCAACCAGTCTGAAAAAATAGACTAGGCGGGGGACTTGGGAGTGATTACACTGCGTTTTCAGGAAAGCGGCCGGGGAGCCCGGCAAGAAATCCTAGCGCGGCAATGAGTTCGCGATGCCTGCCCGGGGCAGGGCTCTTTGGCCTGGTATTTGTATTAGGCTAATGGGCCGGCCGGGGCGGCCGGCTCGAATTCAGGCTGACCGCGGCGTCCGGGAGGCGCGGCGGCGGGGGTATGATGGCCAGGTGGTTTGCGGTAGCGGCGCTCGCCGCCCTTTTCCTGCTGCCGGCTTCGTCGCACGCCGCGGACAAGAAGCTGGTGCTCTATCTCAATTCCTACCACAACGGCTACGTCTGGTCCGACGACATCATGCGGGGCGTGCGCAGGACCCTGGCCGAGAGCGGCCAGCAGATCGAGCTGCAGATCGAGTACCTGGACTCCAAGAAGTACGACCTGAACCGGCTTGCGCCGGAACTGGCCCGGCTCTACCGGGACAAGTTCGCCCACGAGCGCTTCGACGTCATCATCGTGTCCGACGACCTGGCCCTGGACTTCATGCTGGAGTACGGGGAGCAGCTCTTTCCGGGCACTCCGGTGGTATTCTGCGGCATCAACGACTTCAAGCCGGAGCGCATCCGGGGCCGGGACATGACCGGGGTGCTTGAGAACATCGACGCCAAGTACCTGTTCGAGATCGCCCTGCGCCTGCACCCCGGGCTCAAGCGGGTGGTGATCATCGGCGACGAGTCCGTCACCGGCCGGGCCATCCGCCACCAGATCCAGGAGGCGACCCCGTATTTCGCGGACCGCCTGAAGTTCGAGTACTGGAGCGACATCAACCTGGCCCAGACCCTGCACACGGTGTCCGGCATGTCCACGGACACCATGATCTACTTCATCCCGGTGTTCCTGAACATCAACGGCATCTACTACTCGGCCGACGAGCTGTCGGGCATGGTGGCCAAGACCTCCAACGTGCCGCTGTACAGCAACTGGTCCTTCCTGCTGGGGCACGGCGAGGTGGGCGGGCCGCTCATCCGCGGGGACCAGCACGGCCAGGACGTGGCCCGGCTGGCCCTGCGCGTGCTGGCCGGGGAGCGGGCCCGGGACATCCCGGTGCAGACCGACATCCACTCCGAGCTGCTCTTCGACTACGCGGTGCTCAAGGCCCGCCACATCGACATGAAGCTCCTGCCCGAGGGCAGCCAGTTCATCAACGAGCCCAGCCCGTTCTACGAACTGGACAAGCAGCTGTTCTGGACCATCATGGCCTTCCTGGCCGTGCTCCTGGTCACCCTGGTCCTGCT
>JAEXTU010000207.1 GCA_023453335.1 Pseudomonadota bacterium
CTACATCATCCGCTCCGTGCCGCCCAACGCCAACGACCGGGTGTACTGCGGCCTCCTGGGCCAGCACGCGGTGCATGCGGCCATGGCCGGCAAGACCGGCATGGTCATCTCCATGATCCGCGGCAACTACGTGCACCTGCCACTGTCCCTGGTGGTGGGCGAGCGCCGCCGCATCAACGTGGGCTCCGACTACTGGCGGGCGGTCATGGAGTCCACCGGCCAGCTCATGTACATGAACAGTTGCCGGGCCGACGCCTCCTGACGCGCCCCATGCCCAGCCTGCACCAGCGCCCGGACCGGCACGTGGCCATCGACCGCCGGCCCGGGCACTACCTGAGCTTCCCGGACGTGGCGCTGACCCGCGACGGCCGGCTTCTGTGCGCCTACCAACAGTCCGACCAGCACGTGGCGAACCGCCGTGCCCTGCTCCTGGCCGAGAGCCGGGACCTGGGGGCATCCTGGTCCCTACCCCGGCTGCTCAACGCCGCTGCCGGCCACTGCCCCCGGCTCACAGTCCTGGAGGACGGCGAGGTCCTGCTTCTGGACGATCACTCCCAGTCCGCATACCGCTCCCTGGACCACGGCCGCAACTTCGCCGCGCACCCGACAAAAGGCCTGCGGCACAGCATCCCGGACCGGCCCCTGCCCCTGGGCGGGGAGCGGATGTTCACCACCGGCCACAACCACTGCGGGACCAGCCCCCAGCACTATACCGGACAGCCGTCCGCCGAGCAGATGGGCTACCTGTCCGATGACCGGGGGGGCCACTGGACGCCGCTCGCTCCCCTGGCCACCGAACGCAACCTGGTGCTCTGCGAGGCCTCGGTGGTGCGCCTGCCTGACGGCCGGCTGCTGGCGCTGCTGCGCGAGAACAGCGGGGCGTTCGAGCCCATGTACCGGGTGGAGAGCGCGGACCAGGGCCGCACCTGGAGCACCCCCGCGCCCACCCCGCTCATCGGCCACCGCCCGACCCTGGGCCTCACCAGTGACGGCCGGCTCCTGGTGACCTACCGCAACGTGGGGCCGGACGGCGGCACCGCGGCCTGGCTGGGCAATCTCGACGGCCTGGGCGACTTCGCGGTGCACGGCCTGGCCCGCAGCCCCGGCAACCCCCGGCTCGCCGCGCAGGGCCTGGTCATCGACACCCGGCAGGGTTTTCCCTCCCGCGCAAACCCGGACGGCGACGGGGTCATCTACGTGCTGCGGCCCCTCACCGACCCGGAACGGTCCACCGCCGACCTGCGGGTGCGGGTCAAGGCTGGCCCCGGCGGGGAGAACTGCGCGGCGGTGCACCTGGGCCTGTGGTGGCGCATCCGGCCTGGCCGCCTGGCGGCGGCCGGGGACAACCCGCCGGACATCCCGCTGGGCAAGGGGTTCCACGATCTGCGCTTTCGGTACAAGGCCGGGGCGGTGACCGTGTTCGTGGACGGCGAGCGCAAGGCCCGGGTCCGGGTGGAGCCCACGGCCGCCGCGCGCCGCATCTTCTTCGGCAACGCCCCGGGCGAGGGCGGCCAGGAGGGCCTGAGCACCTGGCGCTCGGCCTCCCTCTCCCTGGACGAGCCGCGCCTGGGCCGACGGTATGCCTGGGCCTGGGACCACACCTCGGGCCTGCCCGACGCCTGGGTCCGGACCCACGTGCTGGAGCTGGCCAACGGCCGCCACGCCAATGCTGGCGACTTCGGCTACACGGGATGGACCGAACTCCCCGACGGCCGCTTCTTCTGCGCCTACCACCACGCCGACGGCACGGCCCCGGACTACGCCGAGGGCCGCTCCGCCCACATCAGGGGAACATGGTTCACTGCCGACGACTTCTCCGCCTAGCGGGATTGGCACTCTGGATCGAACTGGCCGTGTGCGCCGGCGCGGCCCTGGCCGCGGACGCCCTGGCCCCCCTACTCTCCCACGCCGTGGTGGGCAACGAGGAGCAGGTGGCGGTGCTCCTGCCCGCCCCGGAGTACTCGCCCCCGCGCATCGAGGTCCTGGCCGGGGACTCCCCCCGGGTGGTGGCGGACTTCCGCGGCATTCCGGCCTGGAGAGGCCCCGCCGTGCTGGAGCTGGACTCGCCCCTGCTGCGCCGGGTGCGGGCTTGGCTGCACCAGGACGAGCACCGGCTCCGGGTGGTCCTGGACCTGGCCGAGGACCCCGCGGACCTGCTGGTCACCCACACCTACGAAACCCAGGGAGACACCCTGCGGGCACTCCTCATCCTGCGCCGCATCGGGCCGCGCTGACCCCTTTACCCGCCCCGGCTTTTGGGGTAGGCCCTGCCTCTTTCCATCCCCTTTGCCGCGAGTTGCGCCATGCATTCCATCTGCGTTTTCCTCGGCTCCAATCCGGGCTTCGACCCGCGTTTCGCCCAGGCGGCCCGGGCCATGGGCCAGGAACTGGTCCGCCGCGGCCTGGCCCTGGTCTACGGGGGCTCCAACGTGGGGCTCATGGGCCTGTTGGCCGACACGGTGCTGGCCGCCGGCGGCCGGGCCGTGGGGGTCATCCCCGCCGCCCTGCGCGACAAGGAGCTCGCCCACCCCGGCCTGACCGAGCTGCACGTGGTGGGCTCCATGCACGAGCGCAAGGCGCTCATGGCCGAGCTGTCCGACGGCTTCGCCGCCCTGCCCGGGGGCATGGGCACCCTGGAGGAGCTCTGCGAGGTGCTCACCTGGGGCCAGCTCGGGTTCCACGCCAAGCCCTGCGGCGTGCTCCAGGTGAACGGCTACTGGGACGGCCTGGTCCGGTTCTTCACCACCATGGTGGGCAACGGGTTCCTGCACGCCGACCATCGGGACATGCTGCTTTCGGCCGAGACCCCGGCCGCGCTCCTGGACGCCTTTGCGGCCTACGCCCCGCCCCTCACCAAGAAATGGCTGTCGTCGCGCGAGCTTTGACGCGGCGTTGACAAAACCCCGGCGCGGCATAGCATGTGAGAATGGAGTAGCCCCCCGGCCATGCGCATGATCCTCTTCGCCCTGGCGGCGCTCTTCGCGGCCCTCCTGCTGCCGGCCACCGAGGCCCTGGCCTGGGGGCCGGGCGTGCACCTGGCGGTCGGAGACTATCTTCTCAAGAATCTCGACCTGTTGCCCTCCATGGCCGCCCAGATCCTGGCCGCCGACCCCCGGGCCTTCCTCTACGGCGCGCTCTCCCCGGACATCTTCCTGGGCAAGGGCTGCCGGGTGAAGCCCGCGCACAGCCACAACTGGGCCACGGCCCGGGCGGTGCACGACCAGGCCGACACCGTGCACCTGGCCGCCCACTCCCTGGGCTACCTCACCCACCTGGCCGCGGACGTGGTGGCGCACAACTACTACGTGCCCAACCTGCTGGCCGCCATGCCCGTGGGCGGCCGGCTGCCCCACGTGTACCTGGAGATGCAGGCCGACAACTGGGTGGGCTGGGACGCCTCCTTCGCCCGGGGTCTGCTGGCGCACGGGCCGGAGCCCGCGGACTGGTCCATGGTCAGGGCCACGGGCAAGAACCGCTCCTTCTTCCTGTTGCGCAAGGAATTGTTCAGCCGGAGCTTCCACCTCTGGGAATCGCCGCTGTCCGCGCGCTCCCTGCGCCTGGCCGACCGCCGGCTGCCCCTGCTCGGCAACCGGGAGCTCATGCACACCATGTTCGACCTGGCCCTGGACCTGGCCACCCACGTGCTCCAGGATCCGGACTCCTCGCCGGTGTACGATTTCGACCCCATCGGCAGCCGCAACCTGCGCCGGGCCGGCCGGTTCACCCACACCCTGCGCCGGCTGCGACGGCGCGACCCGG
>JAEXTU010000266.1 GCA_023453335.1 Pseudomonadota bacterium
CCCCCCTGGACCAGGTCGTCGAGCTTGGAGGTGAAGCCCGTGCCGGACACGGCTTAGACGAGCTTGCTTTTGGCCAGCTCGGCCAGCTTGGCGAAGCCGTCCTTCTCGCGCACGGCCATGTCCGCCAGGATCTTGCGGTTGAGCTCGACCCCGGCCTGGGCCAGGCCGTTCATGAACCGGCTGTAGGACAGGCCGTTCTCGCGGGCCGCGGCGTTGATGCGCAGAATCCACAGCTTGCGGAACTCGCGCTTCTTCACCTTGCGGTCGCGGTAGGCGAAGGTCCAGCCGCGCTCCACCGCCTCGCGGGCGGTGACGAACAGCTTGCTGCGGGCCCCACGAAAGCCCTTGGCGAGCTTCAGGTATTTCTTGTGCCGCTTGTGGGCGGCCTTTCCGCGTTTGACGCGCATGATGCTACTCCTTGGGGGGAATCCCCCGGCGAACTAGAGGGTCGGGACCAGGGCCCGGACCGCCCGCTCGTTGGCCTTGTCCACCAGGGCGCCCTGGCCCAGGCGGCGTTTGCGCTTGGCGTTCTTCTTGGTCAGGATGTGCCGCAGGGCCTGGCGGCGGCGGCGGATCTTGCCGGAGCCGGTGGCCTTGAAGCGCTTGGCGGCGCTGCGGTTGGTCTTCAGTTTGGGCATGACGCTCTCCTTGACGGTCAGCTCTTCCAACTATCGGGGCTAAGCTCAACGCGGCGGGGCTTGCGAAGGTCCCTTCCGCGGTGTTCCTTGTATAACCGCCCGAGGCTACTTGTTGGCCTTGGGCGCCAGGAGCAGGAACAGCGGCCGGCCTTCGGCCCGGGGCTCCTGCTCCACCTTGGCTATGTCTCCGACTGCCTGGACCACGCGGGTGAGGATGTTCTCACCGCGGTCCTTGTGCACGATCTCCCGCCCCCGGAAGAACACCGTGACCTTGCACCGGTCGCCCTCTTCCAGGAAGCGGCGGATGTGCTTGACCTTGGTGTCGAAGTCGTGGTCGTCGGTCTTGGGGCGGACCTTGATCTCCTTGATCTGGACGACGGTCTGTTTCTTCCGAGCTTCCTGCTGCTTTTTCTGCTGCTCGTACTTGTACTTTCCATAGTCCATGACCCGGCAGACCGGGGGTTCGGCGTTGGGTGCGACCTCCACGAGATCCAGTCCCTGCTCGGTAGCCATGGCCAGGGCTTCTTCCGTGGGCAGGATGCCCACCTGCTGGCCTTCGGCGCCGATGACGCGCACCTCGCGCGCCCGGATCTGCCGGTTACACCGCGCTTGCACAGCTGTCGAAACGATAGCTCATTCCTCCGCGCTTGAACGGTTCGGCGCAATCCGCCGCGATGAGGGCCGCGACTTCCTCCAGGCTGCGCGGACCCAGGTTCTCGCCACGCAGGCGCACGTTCACGCCCGCGGTCTCCACTTCCTTGTCCCCCACCACCAGCACGTAGGGGACCTTCTCCACCTGGGCCTCGCGCACCTTGTAGCCGAGCTTCTCGTTGCGAAGGTCGGCCTCGACGCGGACGCCCCGGGACGCCAGGAACGCCTTCACCGCACCGGCATGCGCGTCGTGCGCCTCGGTGACGGTGAGGATCCGGGACTGGACCGGGGCCAGCCAGGTGGGAAATGCGCCGGCAAAATGCTCAATGAGCACGCCCATGAACCGCTCTATGGACCCCAGGATCACCCGGTGGAGCATGACCGGCCGGCGGCGCTGCCCATCCGCGTCCGTATATACGAGGTCAAACCGCTCCGGCAAGGTGAAATCGCACTGGATGGTGGCGCACTGCCAGCGGCGGTCTAAGGCATCCTTGAGCTTGATGTCAATCTTGGGGCCGTAGAACGCCCCGTCGCCCGCGTTGATCTGGTAGGGCAGGCCCACGGTCTGGAGCGCGGTCTCCAGGGCGGTGGTGGCCAGCTCCCAGTCCGCGTCCGAGCCGATGGACTTCTCGGGACGGGTGGACAGCTCCAGCTCGTACTCGAACCCGAACAGCCCCATCACGTCGCGCACGAACTGGATGACCCCGATGATCTCGTCCTGCACCTGGTCGGGCCGGCAGATGAGGTGGGCGTCGTCCTGGGTGAAGGCCCGCACCCGGGACAGTCCGTGCAGCACGCCGCTGCGCTCGTGCCGATGCACCAGGCCCAGCTCGAAGTAGCGCAGGGGCAGGTCGCGGTAGGAGCGGATGCGGCTCTTGTAGATGAGCATGTGCGAGAGGCAGTTCATGGGCTTCACGCCGTACCCGGTCTCGTCGATCTGCGTGAAGTACATGTTCTCGCGGTAGTTGTCGTAGTGCCCGGACTTCTCCCAGAGCTCCTGCTTGAGGATGAGCGGCCCCTGCACGATGTTGTACCCGCGCTTCAGGTGCTCCTTGCGCTCGAAGTCCTCCAGGATGGTGCGCACCAGCGCGCCCTTGGGATGCCAGATGACCATGCCCGGCCCGGCGTCCTCGGAGAAGGAGAAGAGGTCGAGGGCCACCCCCAGCTTGCGGTGGTCGCGGCGCTTGGCCTCCTCCAGGCGGTTCAGGTAGGCCTTGAGCTCCTTGTCCGTGGCCCAGGCCGTGCCGTAGATGCGCTGGAGCATCTTGTTCTTCTCGTCGCCGCGCCAGTAGGCGCCGGCCACCGAGAGCAGCTTGAACGCGCCCAGGAACCGGGTGCCCGGCACGTGCGGGCCGCGGCACAGGTCGGTGAACTCGCCCTGGGTGTACAGGGTGTAGCGCTCCTCGCCCAGGTCGTGGATGAGCTCCAGCTTGTAGTCCTCGCCCATGTCGCCGAAGAGCTTCTCGGCCGCGGTGCGCGAGGCGATGCGGCAGCGGAACGGATGGTCCGCGGCCACGATGGCGCGCATCTGCGCCTCGATGGCCTCCAGGTCCTCGGGGGTGAAGGGGCGCTCGTAGTCGAAATCGTAGTAGAAGCCGTTCTCGATGGCCGGGCCAATGGTGACCTTGGCCGTGGGGAAGAGCTTCTTCACCGCCTCGGCCATGGCGTGGGCCGCGCTGTGGCGGATGATGTCCAGGCCCTCGGAGGTCTCGGCGAACACCGGCTCGATGCCGTCGCAGCCAGGCTCCAGCGGCTTGAAAAGGTCCAGGAAGCGGTCGCCGCAGCGCACCGCCACCACGTCCTTCATCTTCTTCTTGGACAGGCCCTTGGCCAGCACCTCGCCGAAGGTCTCTCCGGCCGAGGCCTGCACGGCCTGCCCCGCAACGGTCACCTGCACGGTCTCATCCTCTGGGGCCTGGAGCCCCGCTGCACCCGTTCCCGAACGGAAAAAGAAGGGAGGCGATGCGCCTCCCTTCGGGGATATCTGGTAGGCCCGAGCAGATTTGAACTGCTGACCCCTTGCGCGTCAAGCAAGTGCTCTCCCCCTGAGCTACGGGCCTAGGCGATCGGCCTGTCGGCGAAACCGCCGACCAATCGGGTAGACGGGCCTTCTAGCAGGCCCCCCCGGGGGCTGTCAAGAAAAGAGGCGATTCCCAGGAACGATGTTTTCCTGTCCGCAACCCCCTGCCGACGCTGGGTTCCCTTGCCTAGCCGAGGAAATGCCGGGTATAGGACGGGGAACCCAGGCACGCGAGGCAGAACACCCATGCCCCCCATCACCACCTCGGTCTTCGAGCTGTTCTCCATCGGCCCCGGCCCGTCCAGTTCGCACACCATGGGACCCATGCGGGCCGGGCTGGACTTTCTGGGGCGCTGCCGAGGACTGCCCCTGGCCACGCGCCGCCGGGCCGCGCGGGTGACCGCCCGGCGCTTCGGGTCCCTGGCCGCCACCGGCCGGGGGCACGGCACGGACCGCGCCCTCCTGGCCGGGCTCCTGGGCCACGCGCCCGAGACCTGCCCCCCGGGCCTGCTCACCGGCCTGGACCCCGCGGCCGGGCACGCCATCCCCCTGATTCCCGGCGACAAGGACCTCCGGCTCGCCATGCAGCCCGGGGACCTGATCTTCGACACCCTGGACCACCGCCACCCGCACAGCAACACCCTCATCCTGCGCCTGCTGGACCGGGACGGCGCGCCCCTGTTCGAGCGCACCTATTATTCGGTAGGCGGGGGGAGCATCACCTGGAAGCGCCGGCGCACCCCGGCCCGGCCTACGCCGCCCCTGCCCTTTGCCAGCATGGCCGAACTGCGGGAGTGGCTGGCCGGCCGCCGGCGGCGGCTGCCCGAACTCATGGCCGAGAACGAGATGGCCCTGTCCGGCCTGGACCAGGAGGGCCTGAACACCCGGCTGGACCAGGTGCTGGACGCCATGCTGGGCTCGGTGGACCGGGGCCTGGCCGCGGGCGGCAAGCTGCCCGGGCCGCTGGGCATGTTCCGCAAGGCCGGGCCCCTGTACCGCACCTCCCTGTCCAGGGAGCACCGGGCCCGGTTCCTGCTGGCGCTGAACGCCTTCGCCCTGGCCGCGGCCGAGGAG
>JAEXTU010000353.1 GCA_023453335.1 Pseudomonadota bacterium
GCGGGGCGGGCCCCCCCGCCCGGCCCGCGCTCCTATACATTGGACTCCAGCCCCCGCCCCCGTCAAGCATCCGGAGGACCCCATGCCCGACTTCACCAGCACCGTGACCATCCGCGGCGAGATCTGCGACTTCGACCCCGTGGCCAAGGTCGTGCGCATCTACTGCGAGAATTGCAGCCACCCCAACGAGATCGAAATCGAGCTGGACGCGGACGGCAAGCCCGTGTTCCAGGGTTTCGCCTGCGAGAATTGCGGGCACTGGAACGGGCCGGAGTAGGCGGGAAGGGTCTCTAGGCCCTGCCAGGCGCACCAACGCAGAATCCCCGGCGGGCCGGGGATTCTGCATAAGCGCCTCTATGCGCCCGAAGGACGCGAGAGGCGCTAAATCCCTCCCCCGTCGAAGAACTTCCCGTCTTCCCCCCTGCTCTGCACCACCTTGGAGCCCGGGGGCACGTCCTCGGTGACCCAGACGTTGCCGCCGATGACCGAGCCCCGGCCGATGGTCACCCGGCCCAGGATCGTGGCCCCGGAGTAGATGATCACGTCGTCCTCCACCAGGGGGTGGCGGGGGATGCCCTTGATGGGGTTGCCCTTCTCGTCCTTGGGAAAGCTCTTGGCCCCCAGGGTCACGCCCTGGTAGAGCCGCACGTTGTTGCCGATCTGGGCGGTCTCGCCGATGACCACCCCGGTGCCGTGGTCGATGAAGAACCGCCGGCCGATGGTGGCCCCGGGATGGATGTCGATGCCGGTGCGGGAATGGGCCAGCTCGGTGATGATGCGGGGGATGATGGCCACCCCCAGCGCGTGCAGCTCGTGGGCGATGCGCTGGTTGGTCACCGCCCAGATGCTGGGGTAGCAGTAGATGGTCTCCCCCGGGCTCTTGGCCGCGGGGTCGCCCTCGTAGGCGGCCTGCACGTCCTCGGCCAGCATCTCCCGGATGTGGGGCAGCCGGGCCAGGAAGCGCAGGGCCAGGTCCCGGGCCTTGGCCTCGCAGTCCGCGCAGCCGCCGCCCAGCTCCTCCCGGGTGCACACGAAGCAGGTGCCCCGCTTGATCTGCTCCGCCAGGATGCGGAACACCGCGTCCAGGTGCGAGCCCACGTGCCAGCCCATGGACTCGGGCGTGACCTCGGAATCGCCGTAGTAGCCCGGGAACAGCACCGCGCGCAGCCGCTCCACCATCTCCGCCAGCACCGTGCCCGAGGGCATGGGCACCTCCTGCCAGTGGCGGTGGTACACCGCCTCGTAGGAGGCCGGCCGGCACAACTCCTTGATCACCGCCTTGAGGGACGGGGTCTCCTTTTTCATCTCATCGGGCTTGTCAGTTCCCTTCGGTGAAGAGCGGAGTCGAGAGGTAGCGCTCGCCCGTGTCGCAGGCCACGAACACGACAAGCTTGCCGGCCATGTCCGGCCGGGCCGCCACCGCCAGCGCCGCCGCGGCGTTGGCCCCGGAGGAGATGCCGGCCAGGATGCCCTCCTCCCGGATGAGCCGCCGAGCTGCGGCGAATGCGTCCGCATGCTCCATCACGATGACCTCATCCACCAGGCTGCGGTCCAGCACCGGGGGCGCGAAGCCCGCGCCGATGCCCTGCAACGGGTGCGGCCCGGGCGCGCCGCCGCTCAGCACCGGCGAGCCCGCGGGCTCCACGGCCACGGCCCGGAAGGACGGCTTGCGCGGCTTGATGACCCGGGACACCCCGGTGTTGGTGCCGCCGGTGCCCACCCCCGCCACCAGCACGTCGATGGCCCCGTCGGTGTCCGCCCACAGCTCCTCGGCCGTGGTCAGGGCGTGCGCCTCGGGGTTGGCCGGGTTGTCGAACTGCATGGGCAAAAAGGTCCTGCCCGGCCCGGCCGCCAGCTCGCGGGCCTTGGCGATGGCCCCCTTCATGCCCTCCTTGGCCGGGGTGAGCACCAGCTCGGCCCCGAACCCCTTGAGCAGCATGCGCCGCTCCAGGCTCATGCTCTCGGGCATTGTGAGCACCAGCTTGTACCCGCGCACCGCGCAGGCCAGGGCCAGGCCGATGCCGGTGTTGCCGCTGGTGGGCTCGACCACCAGGGTGTCCCTGTCCAGCAGCCCGGCCTCCTCGGCCCGGCGCACCATGTTGGCCGCGATGCGGTCCTTGACCGACCCGGCCGGGTTGTAGAACTCCAGCTTGGCCGCCACCTTGGCGGGCAGGCCCGCGGCCATCCGGTTCAGGAACACCATGGGGGTGCGGCCCACCAGGGCCAGCATGTCCTGGGCTATCTGCATGGCGGGCCTCAGCTGGCGCAGGCCGGGGCCTCGCCGGCCCCGGGCTTGTAGGGCGAGATATCCCGCAGCCGGGCGATGATCCCGGGCAGTTCCTTGAGCACCAGGTCCACCTCCGCGTCCGTGCTGTAGCGGGACAGGGAGAAGCGCACCGAGCCGTGCGCAAAGGTGAAGGGCACGCCCATGGCCCGCAGCACGTGGGACGGCTCCAGGCTGCCCGAGGTGCAGGCCGAGCCCGAGCTGGCGCAGATGCCGAAACGGTCCAACAGGAGCAGGATGGCCTCGCCCTCCACATACTTGAAGGCGATGGACAGGGTGTTGGGAAGCCGCGGGGATGCCCCCCCGTTGACCAGACTGTCCGGGATGGCGGCCAGGAGCCCGGCCTGCAGCCGGTCGCGCAGGGCGGCCACCCGGCTGGACTCCTCGGCCAGGTTGGCCGCGGCCAGCTCGCAGGCCTTGCCCAGGCCCACCAGCCCGGCGGTGTTCTCGGTGCCCGCCCGGCGGCCGCGCTCCTGGTGGCCGCCCAGCAGGAACGGCCGGTAGGGCGTGCCCTTGCGCACGAAGAGCGCGCCCACGCCCTTGGGCCCGTGCAGCTTGTGCGCGGACAGGGTGAGCATGTCCACCGGCAGGGTCTTCATATCCATGGGCAGCTTGCCCACGGCCTGCACCGCGTCGGTGTGGAAAAGCACCCCGCGCTCCTTGCAGAGGGCCGCGATCTCGGGAATCGGGAAGATCACCCCGGTCTCGTTGTTGGCGTACATGATGGAGACCAGGGCGGTGTCCTTGCGGATGGAGGCCGCAAGCTCCTCCAGGTCCAGGCGGCCCTCGGCGTCCACCCCCAGCAGGGTCACGTCGTGGCCGGTCTCGGCCAGGTGGTGGGCCACGCCCAGCACCGCCGGGTGCTCCACCCGGGTGGTGACGAGGTGCCGCTTGCCGGGCTGGGCTTCAAAAGCGGAATGGATGGCCGCGTTGTCGCCCTCGCTGCCGCAGGAGGTGAACACCACCTCGCGCGGGGTGCAGCCGAGAAGCTGGGCCACCGACTCCCGGGCCTGGTTCACCTCCCGGCCCACGCCGCCGCCGAAGCTGTGCATGGACGAGGGGTTGCCGTACCGCTCGCTGAAGAACGGGAGCATGGCCGAAAGCACCGCCGGGTCCACCTTGGTGGTGGCGTTGTTGTCCAGGTAGACCTCGCTCATGAGCGCACCTCCCGCACCGTGATGTCCGGCTCCACCAGCTCCTTGAGCTTCTTCTCCACGAAATCGGTCAGGGTGAGCGCGCTTGCGGGGCAGCCGGCGCAGGCCCGGCGCAGGGCCACCAGCACGGTCTTGCCCTCCACGTCCATGAGCTCGATGTCCCCGCCGTCCTTCCGAAGGCTGGGCCGGATCTCCTCGTCCAGCACCGACATGACCCGCTGCATGCGCTGCAGGTTGGTCAGGGGCCGGGCGGCCTCGGGCGCGGGCGCGGCGGCCGGGGCGGCCTCCCCGCGCACCTCGGCGATGAGCTCGGCGATGCGGTCGTGGCACTCCTCGCACCCGCCGCCGGCCTTGGTGTAGTCGGTGACCTCGGCCACGGTGGAGAGGTTGTTCTCGCGCACCGCGCGGCGGATCTGCTCGTCGGTGACCCCGAAGCAGTGGCACACGATCTCGCCCTCGGGATGGGCCTGGGGCGGGGCTTCGCCGCGCAGGTTCTTGACCGCGGCCTCCAGGGCCTCGCGGCCCATGACCGAGCAGTGCATCTTCTCCCGGGGCAGGCCGCCCAGGGCCGCGGCGATGTCCTTGTTGGAAATCTTGAGGGCCTCATCCACGGTCTTGCCCTTGACCAGCTCGGTGAGCACCGAGGACGAGGCGATGGCCGAGGCGCAGCCGAAGGTCTGGAAGCTGGCGTCCTCGATGATCCCCGCGTCGTTGACCTTGAGGAACAGCTTGAGCGCATCGCCGCAGGCCAGGCTGCCCACCTCGCCCACCGCGTTGGCGTCCGCCAGTTCGCCCACGTTGCGCGGGTTCAGGAAGTGCTCGCGCACCTTGTCGGTATATTCCCACATCACGGCCTCCTTGAAGCCGACCCCCTGGCCGGCATGGCTGTATCCTCTTACATGGGCACTCGCCGGAAATTGGCAATCCCTGGTTTTTTCCTAGGACACCAACTCGGCGCAATCTTTGACGTGTATCAAGATTGGGGCAACTTGGCCAGGAACTGGGCCAGACTGCGGTCGGCCCCGGCCAGGTGGGCGGCCCAGCGCTCGGCCAGGTCGTCCAGCAGGGCGCAGGTCAGATCCCCCTCGCCGTCCGCGAAGTCCAGGAGCGGGGCGGCGCACTCGCGCAGCATGGCCGCGTGCTCGGCCCGGTGCGCCGCGGCGTCGGGAAAGCCGGCCTCGGCCATGCGGTCCTCCTCCACCCCGAACACATGCCGGGCCAGGTCGGAGAACTCCTCGGCCATGTCCTGGAGCAGTTCCGGGTCGGCCTCGCGCAAATGGGCATCGCCCAGATCGGCCAGGACCGCGGTGAGGTCCTGGTGCAGTTCGTCCAGTTCGGCCACTCCCGAACGCATGGAGTCGTCCCATCGGATGCGAGCCATGGCTGCCTCCGGTCTGGTTGGTTTCGCCGCGCCCGCCGGGGCTGGCGGGACTGGCGGGCTTATCCGGAATGTACGCCCGCGGCGCGGGAGGGGTCAAGGGCTCAGGCCCGGCAGAGCATGAGCACCGAGTCCGGAGGGATGCAGGTGAGGGTGGCCGCCAGACGCACCGGGCTGCCCTCCGGGTCCATGAGGTCGAGGTCCACGCTGCCGTCCCTGCCGGTCTGCAGGCAGGCGGCCAGATGCTTTTCCAGGTCCGGCGGCGCGGGGCGGCCCTCCTCGGGCCGGCCCACCGGGCACCCGGTCAGCATGGAGCAGAGCCGGGCCGCGGCCAGGTTGTGCTCCTCCAGGCGGAAGCGGCCCCCGCGCAGCCGCCATACCGAGGCCGGCTGGGGGATGTGCTGGAACAGGGCGCGGTAGCGGGCCTCGTTCTCGGCCAGCCGGTCCCGGCTGCGCTTGAGCTCGATCTGGGTGCGCACCCGGGCCAGCAGCACCCGGGCCGGGCAGGGCTTGGTGATGTAGTCCACCCCGCCGGCCTCCAGGCCCTGCACCTCGTCCACCTCCGTATCCCGCGAGGTGAGGAAGACCACCGGGATGCTCCGGGTGCGCTCCGCGGATTGCAGGGCGCGGAACACCGCGAACCCGTCCATGCCCGGGAGCTGGATGTCCAGGAGGATGAGGTCCGGCAGCTGCGAGCGGGCGATGGCCAGGGCCTCCTCGCCGCTGCCGGTGGTGATGACCCGGTAGTGCCTGCTCAGCACCTGCTCCAGCAGGCGGACCTGGATGGGCGCGTCGTCCACCACCAGGATGCTGGCGTTGCCGGGCGCGGGCAGGGTGTCGGCCAGGGTGTCCATGCTGCGGTTATAGCCGAATGCCCATACAATCCACAAGGGTTTCCTTGGATTCCGGCCCGCTCCCGCCACGACAGGGCGGCAATGCCGGTGGCTGTTGCCTTGGCCCGGCAATGTCGCGTAATGGAGGGGGACACTGGGACCGGGGCTTGGCCCGGAACCCGGCGCATGCGCTTCCTGCG
>JAEXTU010000404.1 GCA_023453335.1 Pseudomonadota bacterium
GTCCGGGGCCTGGGGGACTTCGGTCTCGTCAGCCATGCGCGCTCCTGGGGCGTTTCGCCCCAAGTCTACGACCTTGGCCCCTGCGGCGCAAGATGGCCCGCGCCCGCGGCGAGGACGGTGAAGGGGAAGGCCTCGGCCATCTCGGCCAGGGCCTCGCGCACCTCGCGCGCCTGGCCGGGGGAGTGCACCAGCTCCAGCACTGCGGCCGAGCGGTCGAGCACCGTGAGGTAGCCCAGGTTGTCGCGCGCCTCCAGGAGGAAGCGGCACAGGGCGATGTCCTTGGGGGCCAGGCGCAGGTAGAGGCGCGCCGAGCGGGTGGGCAGCGGGCCGCGCTGGACCGGCCGGCGGGGGCGGGAAGGTTTCCGGCTCACAGCACCTCGCAACCGTCCTCGGTGACCAGGACCATGTACTCCCAGCGGATGCCGCCCCACTCCGGGTAGTAGAGCCCGGGCTCGGCAGTGACCACCATGCCCGGGGCGAACACCGCCTCGGACACCGAACTGGCCGAGGGCGCCTCGTGCGTCTCCAGGCCCACCCCGTGCCCCAGGCCGTGGGTGAAGCGGTCCTCCACCCCGTACTTCTCGAACACCGCGCGGGCCGCCAGGTAGGCGTCCCTGGCCGGCGCGCCCGGCCGAATGGCGGCGATGGCCGCGTCCTGGGCCTCGCGCACCCGCTCCATGGCCTGCAAAAAATGGTCGGTGGGCCGCTGCCCCACCCAGAAGGTCCGGGTCTGGTCCGAGCAGTACCCGCCCAGGCGGCAGCCCATGTCCACCAGCACCAGGCACTCCTCGTCCACCCGGTCGTCGCCCGGGATGGCGTGGGGCAGGGCCGCGTTCTTGTCCACCGCGATGATGGAGGGGAAGGACAGCCCCTCGGCCCCCCGCTCCCGGAACATCTTCTCCAGGTCCCAGGCGATCTCCGCCTCGCTGCGGCCCGGGACCAGCAGCGCCTCGGTGCGCCGGAACACCGCGTGGTTCAGGGCGCAGGAGCGGCGCATCAGCTCGATCTCGTGGGCGTCCTTCACGACCCGCAAATCCTCCACCAGGTTGCGGCAGGGGCGGAGGTCGAGGCCCTGGGACAGCTCCTGGTGCGTCCGGAAGGAGACGGCGCTGTCCTCGAAGCCCAGGACGCCCGGGCACCTGTCCTTGAGGAAGTCGCGGATCTGGGGCAGGCGCGGCGCGCCGTAGATGAACACCGACTCCGCGGGCAAGAGGCGCAGGGCCGCGTCGCGGTAGCGGCCGTCAGTGAGCAGCCACTCGCCCTTGGCGGTCACCAGGAGGAGCCCGGCGCTCTCGTTGCACTGGGGGTCGTGCAGTTCAAACCCGGTCAGGTAATAGCGGTTGGCCGCGTGGGCCACCAGCAGGCCGTCCAGGTTCTCGGCGGCCAGGCGCTTGCGCAGGGCCTCGCGCCGGCGCTCGTAGGTCAGTCTGTCCATGTGGCCTCAGTATCCGTAGGTCTTTTCCGCCTGGCCGCGCACCATGAAGTCGGCCCACTCCACGCCCTGCATCACGCTGTGGTCCATGTTGCCCACCTCGTACTTCCAGCCGCCGAAGCGGCCCCGGGAGTACACGGCCTGCGCCTCCAGCCAGGGCTGGATGGTGGCCAGGGCCTTGTCGCGGGCCAGGCAGGGCACGGGATACCCGTAGTCCACCCGGCGCTCCCAGCGCGACACCACCGATTCGCGCTCCTCCGGGGCCATGAGCCCGGCCGCGACCAGCCCCTCTACGGTGCGGTCCATGAGCGCGTCAAGCTCCTCCTCCTTGTCCCGGGAAAAGGACACCTCGGCCATGAACGAGCGGTAGCGGTCGTCCTTGTCCTGGTGCGGCACGTTCTTGGGCGAGTAGTTGTGGAAATTGGTCACCCGGTAGAACGGGCAGTTGGACTCGGGGAAGTACATCCAGCACTTGGAGTCCGGGACAAACCCGCGCACGCCCACCCCGGCGATCCACACCCCGTTGTGGGTCAGCTCGCCCGCGGCGCGGATCACCGCGTCGGGCGGGGAGGCCACCTGGTCCAGCACCAGCCGGTCCAGGGGGCCGGTGTTCAGCACCGCCTCGTAGGTGATGGTCTCCCCGCCCCGGATGGTGGCGACCTTGTGCACCGGGTCCAGGCGAATCACCTCCTGGCCGATCAGGATGTGCTCGCCCAGGCGCTTGCCCAGCCGCCGGAAGATCTCGCCGGTGCCGCCGTAGAGCGGGAACTTGAAGGCGTTGTTGGGGCCCCAGGACACGTCGTCCAGTTCCAGCACCAGGTTCTTGAGCACCCGCTCCAGGTCGATGACGCTGACCCGTTCCCCGATCCAGCCGTAGGCCATGCGCTCCAGCCTGGTGGCCCAGACCTTGAAATTGTAGGGGAGCATGAACTGCTCGGCGATGCCGTCGCCGAACACCCGGCCGATCCACTCCCGGAAATGGGCGGGCTTGCCCTCGTGCACTGCGTCGCGCGCCCGCAGGAGCCCCTGCACGCAGCGCCAGCGCTCCTTGGCCGGGAGGTAGCGGATGTTGTTCTGGAAGGGGTAGGGCACCCAGGTCCCGGCAATGCGGATCCAGGCCTCGCGTTGGTGCTCCAGATACTCGCTGCCCAGGAGCGAATCCAGCAGCCGGTCGAAATACTCGTAGTGGGAGAACACCACGTGCCCGCCCACGTCCCAGGTGAACCCGGCGTTGTCCTTGAACGAGGCGGACAGGCCGCCCACATGCGCGCTGCGCTCCAGGATCAGAAAGTCCTTCTCGCCCAGCTCGGTCAGCCGCCACCCTGCGCCCAAGCCCGTGGGCCCGGCCCCGATGATGAGATACTTGGTCCGCATGCGCCCTCCCTGGCAAAAACTACCGCGTTGGTCCAACCTGCTGGCTCAAGCAATCTCCCTGCCAACCAGTTCGGCGTCCAGGGCCTTGGCCTTGGCCTCCAGGTCGTCGAGGAGCAGCGCGGCCTCGGCCGCAGCCAGGCGGCGTATCTCCGCGGCCGGGTGCATGGCCTGGAGCTTGTACTGGTTGCCGATGGCGTTGCCGTAGGGCGCGGGCTGGGACTGGCTGACCTTGCCGGTCTTCTTCTTGTGCGCCACGCAGAGGTGGCCCTGGTAGGCGGCGAACGTGCCGGAAGCGGCCAGGCGCAGGTCGTGCTCCAGGTCGTCATACTGGGTGGGGGAGAGGCGGATGGAGAAGCCGCCGCTGTCGCGCAGGGTCGCGGTGCGGAACAGGTGGCAGCACCCGGTGACCGAGGCGCAGGGCCGCAGGTAGTCGAACTGGCCCAGGTCCAGGGTCTGCAAATGGATGTTGGACACCCGGAAGCAGGGCTCGCGGGTCTTGCGCGGGTCCAGGTCCGGGTAGTCGGCCTTGCCCTCGGGCGGCTGGAGGTGGAGATCGGCGTTCTGGAGTACCCCGGGCGAGCCGTACTCGCCGATGCGGCAGCCCCAGGCTCCGGCCTGGGGCAGGGCTCGGGCGGCCGCGCCCAGGCGGGCCAGCCAGTCGCGGGGCGCCTCCACGTCGTCGTCCAGGTAGGCGCAGAAGTCGGAGTCGCGGACCTCGGGCAGGTTGGCCAGCCAGTTGCGGGCTCCGGGGGCACCCACGTTCACCGGCAGGGGCACCGGGGTCAGGCGGCCGGCCAGGCGTTCGGCCCAGGCTGCGATGACCTGGGGGGTGGCGTCGGTGGAGCCGTTGTCCAGCACGAAGACGCGGGCGTCTCCCATATCCGAGGCCGCCAGCGAGGCCAGGGTGGCGTCCAGGTCCGCGGCCTTGTTGAAGCAGTAGAGGAGCACCGCCACCCGGCCGGGGGGCAGGCCGGCGGCGCGGTCCAGGCCGGTGAGGGCGTCGTGGGCGCGCAGGAGCAGGTTGGCGCGCCAGGGCCGGGCGGCCAGTGCCTGCTGCCAGAGGC
>JAEXTU010000426.1 GCA_023453335.1 Pseudomonadota bacterium
TTGCTAAGTCCAGCCATGGCGACGGCGACGCGATCCCATACCACCTGGTTAGCCTCTATCGATGCATTCGGCTTCACGAACGCCCGCGGCGACACCGTGGAGATCTCCAGCATGTCCTTCGGCGGCCCCGAGGAGGAGATACGGCCCAACCTGCTCTCCATCATCCTGGAGTACACCCAGCGGCTGGGCAAGCCGTTCCTCAACGGCCTGCTCATCTTCCTCTTCCTGGTGCTGGTGGTGCGGCCGGTGATCATGGCCCTCATCCGGCCCAAGACCGAGGTGGAGGGCGTGGAGGGCATCGCCGGCCTGCCCGAGGGCGAGGGGCGCCTGGCCATCGAGGAGGCCGAGGAGGAGGCCACGCTTGCCTTCGACCAGTTGCGCAAGATAGACGACATCAGGGCCCACGCCATCCAGCTCTCGGAGCAGAACATGGACGGCGCCATGGCCATCATCAAGACCTGGTTAAAGGCGGAGGCCGTATAAATGCCCCCTGAAAAGATGCCCGGACCGGCCAAGGTAGCCGTCCTGCTCCTCGCCATGGGCGAGAAGTTCACGGCCGACGTGTTCAAGCGCCTGGACCGCCAGGAGATAGCCCACATCTCCAAGGCCATGGTGGAGATGGAAACCATTCCCAAGGAGCAGGTGGAGGCGGTGCTGCGCGAGTACCACCACCAGCTCATCGTCAACGCCGAGATGCTCATGGGCGGACCCGAGGCGGTCAAGAAGCTGCTCATGAAGAACCTCGACGCCGAGACCGCCAAGTACATCCTGGACGCCCTGGACCTGGACAGCGGCCCCGCGCCCTTCCGCGAGCTGGAGAACGTCTCCCCGCGCATCCTGGCCCAGATCCTGCGCAACGAACACCCGCAGACGCTGGCCCTCATCCTGGGCCACCTCCACCCGGAGCAGGCCGCGGAGCTCCTCCAGAACCTGCCCGCCGGGGTGCGGCCCGAGGTGCTCATGCGCCTGGCCCGCCTGGAGGCGGTGGCCGAGGAGATGCTCATGGAAGTGGACAAGGTGCTGCAGAGCCAGCTCATCGCCATGGGCGGCAAGGAAGGCAAGAAGGTGGGCGGCGTGGCCGCGGTGGCCGAGATCCTGAACGCCGTGGACCGTGCCACCGAGGAGGAAGTGCTCGCCGAGATCGAGGAGGAGTCCTCCCAGATGGCCGAGGACATCCGCAACCTCATGTTCGTGTTCGACGACATCAAGGCCCTGGACGACCGCTCCATCCGCGAGCTGCTCAAGGAGATCTCCAACGAGGACCTCACCAAGGCCCTCAAGGGCTCCACCGAGGACCTCCAGGACAAGTTCTTCAAGAACCTGTCCGAGCGCGCCGCCACCATGATCAAGGAAGACCTGGAGATCATGGGCCCGGTGCGGCTCTCCGAGGTGGAAACCGCCCAGCAGAACATCGTCAAGATCGTGCGCCGGCTGGAGAGCGAAGGCCGCATCATGGTCGGCCGGGGTGGCGGAGATGTCTTTGTCTAAGACCGAAAACGGAGCGGCCGCCGCGCCTTCCGCGCCGCCCCTTGCCGAAGACCGCAAGGTCACCGGCCGGGTCATCATGGGCATGGGCGGCAGCGGCCCCTCGGAGATGCGCATCGAGGACATGGACTCCCGGCGGCGGCCCAATGTCTGGACCGCCAAGACCGAGGAGGAATACTTCCGCCGGGTGCGGGACCGGGCCGCGGCCATGGCCCGCGAGGTGGTGGACTCGGCCCAGGCCGAGATCGAGGAATTGCGCGCCAGGGCCTGCGAGGAGGGCCTGGCCGAGGGACGCCGCCAGGCCGCCGAGGAGAAGGAGCGCTTCCTCTCGGACCAGGCCAAGGCCCTGGCCCAATCCATGGGCTCCCTGTGCACCGGGTGCGAGAGCATCTGGAACGAGCAGCGTCAGGAACTCGTCACCCTGGTCCGGCTCACCGTGGAGAAGCTCCTGAACATCGAACTCTCGGCCCGCCGGGCCGAGGTGTTGGGCAGCCTGCTCTACCAGGCGGTGGAGGCCATCGACTCCACCCGCGGGCTCACCGTGGTGGTGGCCCCCGCGGACAGGGAGCTGGTGGAGGAGCTGCTGGCCCGGGCCCGGGAGGAGAACCCCCGCCTGGCCCAGTTCACCGTGCGCACCGAGGCGGACATGACCCCGGGCGGCCTGCGCCTGGAATCCGAGCAGGGCCTGGTGGACAACACCCTGGAAGGCCGCTGGAAGGTCATCGAACCCATCCTGGACCAGCTGGCCATCGCCGAGGACCACGCGTGATCCTGGACCCCGCCGGCTGCATCAGCCTGCTCGAAGGCCTGGACCCCTGCCAGGTGTACGGCAAGGTTTCCAAGGTGGTGGGCCTTATCGCCGAGGGACGCGGCATCAAGGCCCCCCTGGGCTCGGTGTGCCGGCTCATCCCGGATGCGGGCGAGCGCGGCGGCATCCCGGCCGAGGTGGTGGGCTTCCGCGACGACTCCTGCCTGTTCATGCCCTACGGCGAGATGCGCGGCATCCGCCCGGGCAGCCTCATCAAGAACATGAGCACCCCGCCCCTGTTCCCGGTGGGCGAGCGCCTGCTGGGCCGCTGCCTGGACGCCTTCGGCGAGCCCCTGGACAACGGCGGGACGGTCATCCCCGAGCGCTACTACCCGCTCTACGCCAACCCCCTGAACCCCATGGACCGGCCCCGCATCGCCGACCCCCTGGACGTGGGCGTGCGCGCCATCAACGGCCTGCTCACCCTGGGCAAGGGCCAGCGGGTGGGCATCATGGCCGGCTCGGGCGTGGGCAAGAGCACGCTCATGGGCATGATGGCCCGCTACACCAAGGCCGACGTGAACGTCATCGGCCTGGTGGGCGAACGCGGCCGCGAGGTGCTGGAGTTCATCGAGAAGGACCTGGGCCCCGAGGGCATGGCCCGCTCGGTGGTGGTCTGCGCCACCTCGGACTGCTCGCCCCTGGTGCGCATGCGCGCGGCCTACGCCGCCACCGCGGCGGCCGAGTACTTCCGGGACACCGGCGCGGACGTCTTGCTCATGATGGACTCGGTGACCCGCTTCGCCATGGCCGGCCGCGAGGTGGGCCTGGCCGCGGGCGAGCCGCCCACCACCCGGGGCTACACCCCCTCGGTGTTCGCCGCCCTGCCGAGGCTCCTGGAGCGGGCCGGGCGCAGCCCCCGCGGCACCATCACCGGCATTTACACCGTCCTGGTGGACGGCGACGACTTCAACGAGCCCATCGCCGACGCGGTGCGCTCCATCCTGGACGGCCACATCGTGCTCACCCGCGAGCTGGCCGACCAGGGCCACTACCCCTCCATCGATGTGCTGAAGAGCATCAGCCGGCTGCGGCCCGACGTGACCCCCGAGGACGTGCTGGCGCATGGCCGGGACTTCATCCGGCTGCTGGCCACCTACCACCGGGTGGAGGACATGGTGAACATCGGGGCCTACGCCAAGGGCTCCAACGCCGAGATCGACCAGGCCATCCGCATGATCGGCCCCATGCGCGGCTACCTCCAGCAGGCGGTGGCCGACGGCCAGACCCTGGAGGGGAGCTTCGGCGGCCTGGCCGAGCTGCTGGGCAAGAAATAGCTCCGGACGGCTACCCCCTCTCCCCGCCCCCTCTCCCGCGCCTTCCGTTCTTGCCGCAACCGGTGTATAGAGCCCGGGTCGGACCAACCTGAATCCGGACCCGCGGGTACCATGCCCAGAGCCGACCTGGCCTCCGCCCTGCGCCGGCTGCCCATCAGCCAGCGCATCACCCAGATCATGCTGGCCAACGCCTTCGTGGTGGTGGTCCTCATGGCCCTGGCCTGGTTCGGCGTGGAGCTGTTCACCACCCATTCCCAGCGCCTGGCCGACTTGGCCCGCATGAGCCGCCGGGTGGAGGACATGGGCTCCCGCTGCACCAGCCTGGCCCTGTTCCTGCGCCAGCACCTGGAGGACCGCTCCCCCTCGGCCAAGGCCCAGGCCGCGGCCCTGTCCCGCGCCTTGATCGAGGACATCGCCGCCCTGGCCGACGCCCTGCCCGCCATCCGCCCGGATTTCGACACCCTGGCCGGCGCGGTGCGCCGCCTCTACCGCGGCTCCGCCGACATCCAGGCCCGCGACGTAGCCCTGGAGTCCCTGTACCGCACCCACGTCCTGGACGCGCTGGACGCCTTCCGCACCCGAGCCGCGGCCCTGCACAAGCTGGCCAACGAGCGCCGGGCCGAGGCCCTGGGCAACGGCCTGGTACACGCCCTGCACCTGTCCCAGATCGCGGCCACGGCCGCGGCCACCCTCTACCTGGGCCGCGACCCCACCGAGGCGGGCACGGCCCAGGACGGCCTGCGCGAGCTGGACGCCGCCCTGGCCCGGATGCGCGCCCACGCCGCCCCGGGGCCGGAGGCCGAGCTGGTGGCCCGCCTGCAGGGCCTGTCCGGGGAGATGGCCGACGGGGTGAACCTCATCCTGGCCGGCGTGCAGCAGCGCAAGGCCCTGCTCGCCGCCGAGGTGGACGGCGGCCAGGCCGCGGTGGGCCCGGCCGTGCAGCGCATCCTGGCCTGGAACGACCAGCGCGAGCAGGGCCTGCGCCAGCAGATCGAGAGCGACGTGCTGCGCAACGCGCTCTTGGGCTCGGCCCTGTCCGGCCTGCTCCTGCTCACCGTGGGCGTCCTGTCCTGGGGCATCGCCCGCAGCATCTCCCGGCCGCTCACCGCGCTCATGGAGGAGATTCGCCGCCTGGCCCCGGACGCCGCCGCCGGCAACAAGGCCTATGCCGGCGACGAGATCGCGGCCCTGGACCGCACCGTGCGCACCGCCCTGGCCCTCAAGGCCGAGAAGGAGCGTCTGCTCGCCGACACCGAGACCCTGCTGGCCCAGCTGGAGAACGAAAAGGCCCGCGCCGACGCCACCTTGCACGACCTCAAGCGCGCCAACGTGGAGCTGGAGGCCCTGTTCGACAACTCCCTGGTGGGCATCGCCATGTTCAACGACCAGGGGCTGCTGCTCAAGGCCAACCACCGCTTCGCCGATATCTTCGGCTACGAGTCCGGGGACCTCGACCACCTCTCGGCCCAGGACCTGCACCGCTCCGAGGAGGAATACCTAGTCTTTCGCGAGATGTACTACAAGCGCCTGGGCCAGGAGGAACTGCTCCAGGTGGAGATCCCCCTGCAGCGCCGCAAGGGCACGCCCATCTGGTGCCAGATCTCCGCCAAGCTGGTGGACGCGGCCCACCCCCGCCCCGGCCACATACTGGTGATAGCCCAA
>JAEXTU010000431.1 GCA_023453335.1 Pseudomonadota bacterium
GTGGCGCCGCTTCCGGGCGGGGCTGGCCGACCCCGCCTTCCTCGGGCTGGCCACCCTGGGGCTGGTCGCCTGGCTGCTGCCCCGGCCGGCCTTCTCCCTCTCTCCCGGGATCCTGCTCCTCAAGGCCGCGGTGGAGGAGGCCGCCTTCCGGGCCGGACTCCAGGAAATCCTGGCCGGAATCCTGCCCGCCCGGCCGGGGCGGGCCCCCCTGACCCGGGCCAATCTCCTGGCCTCGGCCGCCTTTGCCGCAGTCCACCTGGCGAGCCATCCCCCCCTGTGGGCCGGGCTGGTCTTTTTCCCCTCCCTGGCCTTCGGCTACCTCTGGGACCGCAACCGCAGCCTGCCGCTCTGTATCCTACTGCATTTCTTGTACAATATCCTACTGTTTCACCGGCCATAGGCCGGGCGGCCCCGGATTGTTGACAAGCCGGCAGGAATGGTATCCCTTCCGGCCATGTCCCGTCCCGCCCTGTTCTGCCTTGCGGCCCTGCTCCTGCTGGCCACGGCCTGCGCCAAGCCGGCGGCGGAGCCCGCGGCCCCGGCTCCGGGCCCGCCCCTGCCGCCCCCACCTGCCTCGGCCGGAATCACAGGCGGACGCCCACTCTCAATGTTCCTGAACGAGCTGCTTGCCGCGCAACATTTCCCCGCCGTTGCCGTCTACAACCCCCCGCCTCGCGACATGGCCGGGTCCTTCTACACCGTGTTGCGTCGCGAGCCGGCCGTGGTCAGCCTAGCCTCCGGGGTCTCCACCTGGGCATCCCGCGGCGACACCCTGGCCGTAGGCCTGGAGCGCGGCGAGGCCTTCATCTGGCGCCCCTATGCCTGTGGCCGGGTGGCCCTGCCCGGCTCGGGGCGGGTGAGCGCCCTGGCTTGGAGCGGGCAATCCCCCTACCTGGCCCTGCTGGCCGCCGATCGTCTGGCGGTGCATGTCTTCGACCTCACCCGCTGCGGCTCCCTGGCCCAGGTTTCCCCGGGCGGAGCCGTCACCCGGCTCGCCGTATCCCCGGCCGGGACCTGGCTGGGGCTGTGCGACGAGGGCCACCGCCTGTGGATCGGCCCCCTGCTCGGCCCCCTGGCCCAGGTGGCGGCCATGCGCTTCAATGTCCTGGCCCTGGCCTTCACCCCCCAGGAGGGCATGCTCATGGCCGTGGACGCCGAGGGCTGGCTGACCTTCTGGGCCCCGCTGCAGGGCCGCCAGGTGGACCGGGTGCAGATTCCGGGCGGCCCCTTTGCCGAGGCCGCCTTTGACGGGAGGCTGGTGAACCTAGCCAGCGCCTCCGGCAAGAGCGTGACCTTCGACGCGGCGCGGCGCGAGGTGCTGCGCCCCCGCGCCGGAGACCCGCCCTTCACCCTGCGCGACGGGGTGCTCAGCTACCGCACCGCCCGGGAGCGCTGGACCAAGGAGGTGTTCTTCGGCCAACCCAGGCTTACCGCGGCGGTGTCCCCGTCCCGCGGCCTGGTGCGGGTGGAGGACGTGGACGGCCGTACCCGGCATTATGCTTTGGCCGACGGGGCTCCGACCCAGGCTGCGGAGGCCGGGGACTGGCAGGCGGTGGACATTGACCGTGACGGCCGATTCAACTATGAAAATAAGTGGTTCGCGCTGGCCGATCCCACCTTTTCCGCCAAAGGATTGACCCTGTTCTGCCGGTTCCTACCCGGCGATGGCTTCTATCTCTGGTGGCGGGAGAGCTATCGGTTCGCGGAGTTCCAGGCCCGGCCGGACGCCCTGCCCGCGCGGCGCTCCCTGCTGCTGGACAGCCCGGTTGAATGGACTCCGGTGGGACCGCCCCCGAACCTGCCCTGACCGTACATCGATTCAACCCATGAGGAATGCGCCAATGGACCGTCGCCCGACTCCCCGCCGGCTGCCCCAGGCCGGCTTCAGCCTGATCGAGCTCATGGTGGTCATCGTCATCCTGGGTCTGTTGGCCACCATGCTGGTGCCCCGGATCATGGACCGGCCGGATGAGGCCCGGGTGACCAAGGCCATGCTCGACATCCGCGCCCTGGAGTCGGCGCTCAAGCTTTACAAATTGGACAACGGCTTCTACCCCACCACCGACCAGGGATTGGCCGCCCTGGTGCAGAGGCCCACCTCCAATCCCACGCCCCGCAACTGGAATCCCAAAGGCTACCTGGACAGCGCCGCAGTTCCCAAGGACCCCTGGGGCTACGAGTTCATCTACCGCTCCCCCGGCTCCGGCAACCGCGACTACGAAATCCTGAGCCTGGGCGCGGACGGCCGCTCGGGAGGGGAAGGGGTTAACCGCGACATCGCGAGTTACGACCAGGGCCTCAACTAGCCTCGCGTCCATGTCCTCGCCCGACCTGCCCCGCCGGCCGCGTTCGCGCGGCATGACTCTCATCGAGGTCCTGGTGGTGCTGGTCATCTTCGCCCTGGGCTGGCTGGTGGCCATGCCCTCCCTGGACCTAGCCCGACCCCGCTCGGGCGACGACCGGGACATCGCGACCCTGAACGAGTTCATCGAGTTGGCCCGCACCTCGGCCTTCGAGGAAGGGACCCTGCAGCGCATCTCCCTCTCCCTGGGCTCGGCGAAGATGACCTGGAGCGACAAGACATTCATCCTCCCCTCCCTGGTCTCCCGCTGCACGGTCAACGGCATGAACCCCGGAGGGGCGACCTTCACCTTCGCCGTGTATCCCACGGGCATCACCGACGAAGTGCGCCTGGTTCTGCTCTCCGGACTGACCCTGGCCTGCCGGCCCCTGTCCGGCCGTTTTGCGAGGCAGTGACCGTGGCCGCGCCGCAATCCCGCTCCGGGTTCAGCCTGGTGGAGATACTGGTGGCCCTCACCGTGGCCGCCATCCTGTCCCTGGCCCTCATCGCGGCCCAACGCCGGGCCTTCGACATGGCCGAGACCGGTCGCGAGCGCTGGCGCTGCATGGACCTGGCCATGTCCCTGGTGGTCGAGACCCCGTCGACCCAGTTGGGCGCCCCCACCGGCGGCTGGGTGCAGCACCAGTTGCCGCCCGAGGGCGAATGGAAGATGGAGCGCAGCTCCATCCTGGGCATAGGCAACTGGCAAACCCTGTCCGTCCGCTCCGGCCGCAGCGAATTGACCTTCGAATGGGTGGGTCGGGACGCCACGTTCGGCGAGGACAAATGACAGCGCGCCGACCGCCCCGGCCCGTTTCCGGATTCACCCTTGCCGAACTCCTGGTGGCCTTGGCCACCCTGGGCATCCTGCTGGCCATGCTGGTGCAGGTCACCGGGCAGGTGGCCAGCAACACCCAGGCCCTCGGCGACCGGCTGGAGAACACCAGCGAGGCCGCCCGGCTCCGCCGGTTGCTGCATCGGGACTTTACCGCCGCGGAACCTTACTCGTTCAAGATCACTGGCGGAGGCTTCCGGGTCATCACCAGCCACAACCTGCTCACCGGCCAGCCCCTCCCGGTGGAGGCGGAATGGGATTTTTCAGGCGGCGCGATCCGCCGCATCGAGCGGCTCATCGGGCAGGGTTACGCCAAGGAACTCCTCCTCTCCGCCGACCTGTCGGGATGGAAGGCCGAGGTGTTCGTCAGGGACACCAGGATCTGGACCGACATGCGCAACCTGTTCGCTGGCTCGGGGGACAGGCATGCCTCCGGGTTGCGCCTGACCCTGGTCCTCCCCGGCGGAACCATGGAGATGGTCGAGCCGTTCCCGGAGGCGAGATGA
>JAEXTU010000068.1 GCA_023453335.1 Pseudomonadota bacterium
GGGGCGCGGGGGCGGGGCGGGGGGCCGGGCCCCCCGGCCGGACCCGGGAGAACATGCGGCGCAGGAAGCCGGGCTCCGGCCGCGACCACAGGGCGCGGTCGGCCAGCAGGGCGTCCAGGGCCTCGGGCGCGATGGCCCAGGGCTGGTTACACAGCAGCGTCGGCAGCGACATCGGCTCCCTCCTCACGTTGCGCGGCCTGGTCCGGCCGGGTGACGGTGCGGGCGGGGTCGCCCACGGTGAGCCCGCGATCCTTGCGCTTCTGCTGCTCGCGGGCGAGCTGGTCGTAGACCGCGTCCACGTCGCCACCCTGCTCGGCCAGGGAGTCGGACCAGGTGGTCAGGCCCCACTTGAGGCCCTGGATGGTGGCCAAGATTTCCTTGACCGGATCGATGTAGCCGCGCGCGGGACCGACCCAGCGGGCCTGGGTCCAGGCCTGGGGCTCATCGTAGAAATCCGGGCAGCCGGCCGGGATCTTCCAGTAGCCGCGCAGCCAGGCCTCTTCCATGACGATGCGCCAGACGGGCTGGCAGAACAGGCGCTCCATCCAGGAGCGGTAGCGGCGGAACACGCGCCAGGCCTCCAGGAGCGCGGCCCGGGCCGAGCTGTAGTTGGTCTGGCTGAAATCCTTGGACAGGACCTCGTAGGGCATGCCGGTGGCCGCGGCCAGGGAGTGCAGGACCAGGCGCATGAAGGCGTCGAAGTTGTTGCCCGGCCGGTTGGACTCCAGGGCGTAGGGCCGCTCGTTGGGATTGCCGTAGAGAACCTGGCCAGGGGACACGGACCGGAAGCGGACCTGCTCCCTCGCCGGGTCCGAACCCTCGAATCCCTGGGCCAGGCGGTCCCAGGCGGCCTGGGGGTCCTGGCTGGAGATGAAGAACGGGGTGGACGCGGCCACGATCTGGGCGATCAGCTCGTAGTCCACCGAGTCATGGGACAGCCGGAACTGGCGCATGGCCGGGGCCAGGATGGAGCGGCCCCGGAAGGACTCCTCCCGCTCGTAGGGGAAGCAGTGGAACACGTTGGGCTGGTGCCCTAACCGGGCGTCCACCCGAACGCACTGGCCCGAGGACACCACTCCCGGGCTCCAGTAATTCTTGGGGTCGGGGTTGGCGATCCAGTAGCCCAGGGGCAAGCCGTCCGCGTCGGCCTCCACCCCGTCGTGGACAGTGGAGTCCAGGAGCTTGTCCGCGGGCGAGAGCAGGCGGGCGGGATGCACGTCCTGCAAGGAGAAGGAGAAGCGGCGGCCGGGCCGGCTCAGCCGGCGGGCCAGGTTCACGAACTCACCCTTAGCGAGGACCGACAGGACGTTGAGCAACTGGATGTCCGAGAAGTGGCAGCGCCCGCCCACGTGGGCCTCGGGGCACCACTGCTGCCAGGCCCATTCCTGGGCCGCCGACACCTCGGCCACCTGGTCGTCGCTGAGGCCGAGGACCTTCTGGCGGACCTGGGACTGCGGGGTAAGGCCGGTGCCGATGATGTTGGTGGCCATGGTGCCCACCACGCTGGAGGCGTGGGGGTCGTTGTCCACCAGGTCCTCGGCGCGGAGCGCCAGGGTGGCCCGGTCCTGGGCCTCGGCCGGCTCGGTGAGGCGGCGCGGGTCCCAGGTGGACAGGATGCCGTCGCGGCGTCCGCCCTCGGAGCGGACCCGGTTGGCCCCCCGGGTGCGGACCCGGGCCGGCGAGGTGCGCAGCATGGGCTTCATGGCCGCTGAATCCTCGGCAGGGCGGCCAGGGGCCCGTGCCCGCCGGCCCCCCGCACCGCGGCCAGCTCGCGGTTCAGCCAGGCCAGGTGCGCGCGGAGGTCCTCCAGCGAGGCGAAGTCAAAGGAGCTGTCGCCCACCCGGTAGCTCCCATGCCCCGACGCCCCGCGCAGTAACGCGGCCTTGACCGCGGCGATGTGGTCGAGAAGCTCCTGCTCGGTGAAGATTGAGGTCGCGCTCATGGGCGCGTGAATAGCGCGCCGGAATCACGCGTGTCGTGGGGCTCTTGGGGCTCGTGGGGCTCGTGGGCAAAATATTCGCATTCACCATTAAAAACGGCTAGGACACCCCTTCCCGCTCGCGCAAATAGGCCATCACGTCTGACTCCCAAACCCAGAGACCCCGCGTCTTGCCGAAACGGAAACCCGGAATCTTCCCCGAGTTGACCAGGTTGTAGAAGTGGCTCTGGGAGCACCCGCCCAGGAGGTCGCAGGCTTGTTTCCAGTTCAGCTTGCGGTCGTTGTCGCGGTGTTCGTCCATGTCGCCTCCTCCCTCGCGGGGACTAGAACTGACGAAGGCTCCACCAGGCCGGACGGCCGCCCGGGGCCACGGACGGGGCGGGGCCTTCGGGCCGGGCCGGTGCCGGGGCCTGCGGCCGGGAACCGTCCTGGCCCGCGGGCGCGGGCTCCGGCCCGGCCAGCACCTCGCAGCTCGGAGCCATCTGCCAGTGGACCAGGGCCAGGTTGCCCACCAGGGCGTCCAGAAAGTCATTGGTCCTGACCTTGCGCCAGACGAGCTTGCCCTTCTCCTCCACCTGCTTCTCGGACAGGATCTCGCGCAGGTAGTCCACGGACACCCCGCCATGGAACAGGACGCACTCCTCGGTCTCCTCCGGGGAGAGCATCCACATGAGGTCCGACTTGATGGCGTCGGTGTCCAGCAGCCAGAGCCGCAGCCCGCGGCGCATGGGGGTCCCGTCCGGGAACTTCTGGAGCAGGGTCGGCCGCACCTGGACCCCGGGCGTCCGGTTGGCGCTCAGGCCTTTGGCGCCGAAGACCACGTCCGGCCGCTGCCGCAGGAGCCAGCGGTAGGCCTCCTTGGTGCGGCTCTCGGACCAGGGG
>JAEXTU010000131.1 GCA_023453335.1 Pseudomonadota bacterium
GGGCTGCGAACACCGCGCCCTGGACCCCGGCGACCTGCCCGCGCGCCTGGAGGACGCCCTGGCCGGCCTGGACTTCGCCGCCGGGCTCGCGCGCCTCCTGGGCCGGCCGCCCAAGCGGCACGAGCAGTTCACCGTGTCCCTGTCCTGCTGCCCCAACGCCTGCTCCCGGCCCCAGATCGCCGACGTGGGCATCATCGCGGCCCAGCGGCCCAAGGCCGACCCGTCCCTGTGCACCCGCTGCGGCGCGTGCCAGAACGCCTGCCGCGAGAACGCCGTGGTGCTCCTGCCCAGCGGCCAACTGGATGCGATAGACGAGGGCTCCTGCCTGGCCTGCGGGGCCTGCATCGCGGTCTGCCCCAGCGAGGCGCTCTCCCCGGGCAAAAGCGGCTGGCGGGTGCAGCTCGGCGGCCGCCTGGGCCGCCACCCCCGCCTGGCCGAAGAGTTGCCCGGCCTGTACACCCCCGACCAGGCCCTGGACTTCACCCTGCGCGCCGCCCGCTACCTGCTCGAACACGCCCGCCCCGGCCAGCGCCTGGGCGACCTGGTGGCCAAACACGGGGCCAAGGCCGTGGCCGGGCTCAAGCCTGCGGGCAAGCGCTGAACATGGCCTACCTCCCCGCCGTGCTCTCCCTGCTGCTCCTGGCCGCCCATGCCCTGCGCTTCGGCGAGCTGGGGCTGGTGGCGGCCTGGCTGGCCGTGGGGGGGCTGCTCGGGGTGCGCCAGCCCTGGGCGCGGCGCGCGGTGCAGGGGCTGCTCCTGCTGGGCATGGCCTTCTGGACCAACGTGGCCGCGGACCTGGTGCGCCTGCGCCTGGCCATGCACGTGCCCTGGGTGCGCCTGGCCGCCATCCTGGCCGGGGTGGCCCTGGCCTGCGGCCTGGCCGCCTGGGCTCTGGAAGCGAGGAAAGTCCGTCGACGCGCGGCCGGCGGTCCGGCCTGGCCCGGAGCCCTGGCCTTCTTCCTCTGCCTGGGCCTGGTGCTCATGGCCCGAGCCAAGTCCCCGGTGGCCGTGCTGCTCGTTGACCGCTTTTGGCCGGGCTGGGGCTGGCTGGAGGCCCTGGCCCTGGCCGCCTACGCCGGGTGGCTGTGCCAGGCCGTGCTGGACCCGGCCCGCTCCGCCCGCTGGCGGCTGCGGGTCTGGGGCCTGTTCTCCCTGGTGTTCTTCAGCCAGCTCGGGCTGGGCCTGGCCGGCGCGGACCAGCTGCTCATGACCGGCCGGCTCCACCTGCCGGTGCCCGCCCTCATCGTGGCCGGGCCGCTCTTCCGCGGGCACGGCCTGTTCATGCTCATCCTCTTCGCCTCCACCGTGGCCCTGGCGGGGCCGGCCTGGTGCTCCTGGCTGTGCTACGTGGGGGCCTGGGACGGACTCGCCGCCTCCGGCCGCAAGCCCGCCGGCCCGCTGCCCGCCTGGCGCTGGCCCCTGCGCCTGGCGCTCCTCGGCCTGGCAGTGGCCGCGGCCCTGGCCCTGCGCGCCCTGGGAGCGGACACCCTCACCGCGGTCTGGATCGCGGCCGGATTCGGGCTGCTCGGGGTGGGGATCATGGTCTTCGTGTCCCGCCGCCTGGGGGTCATGGCCCACTGCTCGGCCTGGTGCCCCATCGGCCCCCTGGGCAACCTGCTGGGCCGGCTGAACCCCTTCCGGGTGCGCATGACCGGCGACTGCACCAAGTGCGGGGCCTGCGCCCGCGCCTGCCGCTACGACGCCCTCACCCCGGCCGACATCGAGCGCGGCCGGCCCGGCCTGTCCTGCACCCTGTGCGGGGACTGCGTGGGTGCGTGCCGGCACACGGCCATGGAGTACCGCTTCCCCGGCCTCACCCCCGCCGCCTCCCGCGCCCTGTTCCTGGCCCTGGTGGCCGGCCTGCACGCCGCCTTCCTGGGCGTGGCCCGCATCTGACCCGCCGCCCGCCCTGAACCCGGCCCGGAGATTGGATTTCCCCCAACATACTGAAAAATATCCGGCCGTCTTGCGAGGATTTTCCCAATCGTTTATAATTATTGCATGTTAAGGGCCGCTCCCACGGGCGGCCCCACCATGTAGCCTGCGATACGCCCGCCTTCCGGCTGCAAGGCGGGCCTCCCCCTCCGGTCACCTCCCGCTCCGCGCAGCGCCCGACCAGCCCCTGTCAGCCCGGATTCCGCCATGAGCAAGAGTCAGCCGTGGCTCGACATCTTCCCCCTCAAGGACTGGGACGAGTACATCGTCCAGTTCAAGCACGGGGACCGGAAGTTCGCCCTGAACTCCCCGGAGGGCCTCAAGGGCCTGCTCAACGCCTTCAAGCTCGGCAAGCGCACCGGCCATAACGACATTCTCAAGGCCCTGCGGGACTTGGTGGCGAACTACCACAACGTGCGCAAGGACAGCGTGAACACCCTCACCCTGCGCGCCGCCCTCCTGGAGCAGATCGCCCAGAAGGCCGAAAAGCACCTGCGGGAATCCGGCATGGACCCCGAGAAGAACCGGGACGCCTGGAGACAGGAGAAGGCCAAGGGAGCCTTCACCAAGGAGACGGTCACCAAGTATTACAACAAGGCCCTGCAAGGCTACACCGAGAACCGGGAGTACCAGGACGTGACCCCGGTGTCCTATCTGCTGGCCAAGCTCGTCCGCCGCGCCCGGCGCAAGGCGGAGTACATCAAGAATCTCAAACTCCACTGCGACCAGAAGGGCAAGGGATTCAACACCCCGGTCGAACTCATCGAGTACATCTTCCGCAACCGCCAGCGGCAGGACGACCTGGTGGCCCTCACCCCCGGCGTGCTCCTGGAGCGCATGGACCCCTGGCACCGGGCCTTCGAGTTGGATATCGAGAAGGACACCCTGGGCAACCTGACTGTTGGCGGAAATTCCGTGCATTCCGCCTTGGGCCTCGCCTTCTATGAATGGTACACGGGGGGCGGGAAGAACGCGGAGATCATCACCAAGAACGCCAAGGAGGGCGGCGAGCTCACCCCCTTCTTCGTGTGGCTGGAGGGCTACTTCGTCTGCACCGGCGTCCATACCGCGCGTACCAAGTCAAAGGATTTCGATGCGAAGAAGGTTACCTCGGTGTCCTTCCGTGGGGACAACCCGGTCGTGGGCATCATCTACATCGGAATCGGCGGCATCGCCTACTCCAGCGCCGACAGCTTCGAACTCCCCCTGGACTCCACGTGCATCGGGGAATCCAAGGTGCCGGGGTGTCTCGCCTATGTCTGGACCAAGTGCGAGGAGCTCTTCTGCGCGCCGCACATGCCCGGATCGTTCCACCACTCCAGCTTCACCTGCGGCAGCAAGGTCAAGTGCGCGGGCATGATCGGCTTCCAGAACGGCAAGGTCCGTTATGTCGACAACAACAGCGGCCACTACAAGCCCGGCACCCGTTACCTGAAGAACTTCGTCCGGTTCCTGAACGAGAGGCATCTCTTCCTCGATGCCGCCTCGGTCAGGGACGAGGTGACCCACGCGAGCTCGACCGTGGGCCAATTCCTGGCGTAATCCCCAAGGATCGCACATGAGCAAGGACCTGCCCTGGGTGGACATCTACACCGAGGACGACTGGAACCAGTTCGTGGTCCAGTTCAAGAAGCGTAAGATCGGGCTCAAGTCCGGCTCGGGCGTGAAGGCCCTGCTGGAGGGCGTGAAGCTGGGGTTCCACCAGCAGGAGCACAACGAGTTCCTCACCCTCCTGGGGCAGATGATCAAGAGCTACCACGGGGTGGAGAAGCGCAAGGTGGAGACCCTGGACCTGCGCGCCGGCATGCTGGATTCCATCGCCCTGGACGCCGAGAAATTCATGAAGAAGCAGGGCCTCAAGCGGGAGGACACGGCCAAGGCCTCCCTGGGCTACCTGCTGCTCAAGCTGTCCCGGCGGGCCCGGCGCAAGGCCGCCTACATCCGGGAACTCAAGAAGCAGTGCAAGGATGCCAAGAACAAGGCGTTCAAGGGGTTCAACGACCTCCTGGGCTACCTCTTCGAGAACCGCTGGGACGACGACCTGGCGTCCCTGCACGCGGGCGTGCGCATGGAGCGCCTGGACCCCTGGCACCGGGTCTTCGAGATGAACATCAAGCGGGACTACCACGGGGGCGTCCGGACCGAGAACCCCACCAGCTACATGGACGGCGCCCTGGCCCTGTGGCTCGGCTCCTCGCAGCACGACGACACCCCCTTCTTCGTGTGGCTGGAGGGCAACTACGTCTGCACCGGGGTGGATGACGACGGGACCCTGAACCGGGAGTACCGGGGCCTCCCGGAGGACCGCAAGCCCCGCCGCGGCGTGACCTACCTGAAGCGGGACGACGCCATGCTCCTCCTGGTGCAGATCAAGGGCGGGCTGGCCTATCCGGCCGTCCAGCGCTTCGATCCCAACCAGTCCGAGCCCGTGCTCATGGACGAATGCCCGGGCTCGGAAGAGTCCAAGGAGCCCGGGGCCTACGCCTACGTGTGGACCAAGGACGGCCTGCTCCTGTGCCACAACCACGTATCCGGCGGCTTCCACCACTCCAGCCTGGCCAGCGGCCACCGGGTACGCTGCGCGGGCATGATCGGGTTCTCCGCGGGCAAGGTGAACTTTCTGAGCAACGACTCCGGGCACTACCGGCCGTCCAATGCCATGCTGCAGCGCTTCTACGAGTACCTCAAGAGCGAAGGGGCGCTCGACCACCACTGCCGGTTCAAAGCCGTGGGCATGTGAGGCCCGGGCCGGCGGCCCCGCCTTGTCCTTTTCCCGGAAATAGGGGATAGGGTGGACTGAAACGCCTTGCCCTTCCGGGAGTTTCCATGGCCGCCTGGTTCGACCGCCTGTCCGTGTCCCGCCGCCTGCTTTTGGGCAGCCTGGCCTTCATCCTGCCGGTGGCCGTGCTCGGCTGGTTCATGGACGCCTCCTTCCGCTTCGATCTGCGCATCGCCCGCCAGGAGCTGGCCGTCCTTGGTCCACAGGTTGGCGTAGGCCCCGGGCTCCTTGGACTCTTCCGTGCCCGGGCATTCGTCCATGAGCACGGGCTCGGACTGGTTGGGATCGAAGCGCTGGACGGCCGGATAGGCCAGCCCGCCCTTGATC
>JAEXTU010000052.1 GCA_023453335.1 Pseudomonadota bacterium
ACCCAGGACATAGCGGGCGCCGCAGGCGGCCAGGAGCAGGCAGGCCAGGATGATGGCTAGGCCCATGGTGTACATGAAGATGGCCCCGAACATGAAAACCAGCAGGAGGGCGAAGCGGCGGAGCCGCTGCGGGGCCAGGTCCAGGCAGGCCAGGGGGGTGACCAGGGTGAAGAACGAGAAGTAGTGGGGCAGGTAGCTGCGCTGGTAGTACAGGGTCTCGTAGAACCCGGATACCCCAAAGACGCCCGCGCAGATGAGCAGGGGAAGGACGAACCGGCCCGGGCGGAACCAGCGCAGGGCGCAGAGGGCCATGCCCACGGCCGCCAGGCCGGCGGCGACCATGGCGGAAAGGGAGTAGGCTTGGTAGGGGTTGAGCCAGGACAAGGAGAGGGTGATGGCCTGCGCATAGTGGAACAGGGGCCGGCCGATGTAGCTGAGGTGCAGGGTGTCGTTGGCCATCTGGCCCAGGGTCCAGTGGTGGCCCTGGATGAACTCCTCGACCATCAGGTAGGTGGCCCCGTCGTTGCTGACGGCGTAGGCGTACTGCCAGCCCTTGCTGAACATGGGGAGCAGGACGTGGAACGCGGCCAGGGGGAAGGCGGCGAAGAGCACCAGGGCCAGGCTGCGGGAATGGGCGCGCAGCAGGCGGACGGCCCGCGACCGGATTTCCGGGAGCAGGGCCAGGCAGGCTACGGCCAGGCCCAGGTCCAGGGCCGCCACCGGCAGGGAGATGCCCAGGGTGCCGGAACGGGTGGTCAGGGAAACGGCGTAAATGGAGAAATTGAGGGCCAGGTACCCGAGGGGGAAGCTCAGGAGCAGCGCGGCGAGGCCGTCCTCGTCCGACTCGCCGGGCACGGCCCACAGCGCGGCCGGGAGCCCGATGCAGAAAATGCCGGCCAGGTAGGCCCAGAGGAAGGCGAGGAAACCGGGCATGAGTGCTCCCGTCAGATGGACATGCGTTTGAAGAGCCGTTCCGGGATCAGCCGGATGGCCAGCATGATCCAGTACCAGATGCGCGATGTGTAGACCACGTCGCGGCCCGAGCCCAGCGCCCGCCCGATGTCCCCGGCCACGTCCTCGGGCCGGGAGGTGAGCGCGCGGGGGAGATCGAGGCCGTGGTTCATCTTGGTGTCCACGTAACCCGGCTTCACGGTGAGCACCGCGACCCCGGCCCGGGCCAGGCGGTTGCGCAGCCCCGAGAGGTAGGCGGTGAACCCGGCCTTGGCGCTGCCGTAAAGATAGTTGGCCGCCCGGCCGCGGTCCCCGGCCACGGAGCTGATGCCCACGATGAATCCCGCGCCCTGCGCCGCCAGTTCCTCGGCCAGGAGGTCCAGGACCGAGACGCACCCGGTGAAGTTGCTGTCCAGGATGCGCCGGGCCAGGGAAAAGTCGCCCTGCGCGGCCTGCTGGTCGCCGATGTAACCCACCGCGCAGACCACCCCGTCCGGACGCACGGGCAACGTTCGGACGAAGTCCGCATGGGCGTCCATGTCCAGGGCGTCGAAGGCCAGGGTCCAAACCTGCGCGCCGGAGCGGACCGCCAGGTCCGCGGCGTTGCGGGCCAGTTGCTCCTGGTCCCGGGACGCAAGGAGCAGGCAGTGCCCCTGCGCGGCGAACTCGCGGGCCAGGGCGTGGGCGATGTCCGAATTGGCCCCCAGGATGAGCACGTTAGCCATGCTGCAGCCTCCGGGATTGCAGGGAATGGAGTCGGCCGTGCGGGTCGACCGCGGCCTTGACCGCCAGGAAGTCGTCCAGGCGGGGGTAGCCCTGTCGGAACATGGCCAGGCTCATCCGGGAATCCTTGGCCAGGTAGAGGCGGCCGCCGTGGTCCAGGACCAGGGCGTCGAGCCGGTCCAGGAGCGGCTCCAGGGCGGGGGTGCGGGGAAAGTCCATGCCCAGAGTGTACCCGCGCAGGGGGAAGGACAGGTAGTGCCCGTTCTCCGGCCCGAAGAGCTTGAGTCCGGCGATGAAAGTGCCTAGCCCCGACTCCTGCACCGCGCGCAGCACGGCCTCCAGGCAGGTGGCTGCGGAATCCAGCGGGGCGACGAACTGGTATTCCGCCAGGCCGGACTTGCCGAAGAGCCGGTTCCAGGCGGCCACGCGCTCCAGGGGATAGAAGAACGCGCGGTAGTCCACCACCTGCGGGCCCGGGGACCGGCGCTGGGCCTCCAGGAACAGGGTGTTCAGCAGCCGCATGCGGAAGGGGTTCGGCAGCCAGGAAGGACGGTCGAAGGGCACCGTGATGGGCCGCAGGGGCCGGACCGAGAACGGGTCGGAGCGGAGCCGGGCGGGAAGTTCGCCGGGCTGGGCGAATTCGCCCAGGGTGAGTACGCCCCGGCCCAGCCCGCCGTCCCCAGCCCGAGTGTCGATCCAGGCCAGGGAATAGGGCGTGCCGGCGTGCTCCTCGAAGAGGGCCAGCAGTTCCCGCAGGCTGCCGGCCGCGAAGTTGCGCTGCAGCACATAGGCGGAGGGGATGCGGCGCAGGGCGAACCGGACCCGGGTGATGACGCCCAGCAGGCCCATGCCGCCGACCACCGCCCGGAACAGGTCCGCGCCCTTCCGGGGATCGACGGTGTGCAACCGCCCGTCCGGCGTACACAGGTCGAGGTCGAGGACGTGGCTGCCGAAGGTGCCCGCCTGGTGGTGGTTCTTGCCGTGCACGTCCGCGGATACCGCGCCGCCCAGGGTGACCTTGTCGGTGCCGGGGGTGACCGAGGGGAAGAACCCTCGGGGCACGAAAAGGCGGTTGATGTCCCGGAAGGTCACTCCGGCCTCGCAGGTCAATTCACCTGAGGCGGGATCGAAGGACAGAAAACGGTCCATGCCGGTCATGTCCAGAACTGCCGGGGACAGGCAGGCGTCACCGTAACTCTGCCGGCAGCCCACCCCGAGCCCCTCCTGGGTTTCGGATAGCCACGCCGAGACGTCCCGCAGCCCGGCGGCAGGGGTGACTTCCGCCTCCATCCGCGGTGAGTTGCCGAAGCCTGCTATGGTCTGTCGCATGGTGCTCGCCACTGCTGGGTGCGGTTCTGTCCCGGGCCGGGTCAGGGGTGGGCTCCGGTCTCGGGCGCGACGCCGATGCCGAACACCCGGAAGGACAGCGCCCGGGGGTCGTCCGGGAGGGACTGGGGCATCTCGCCCGGCGAGAGCCGGATCACGTACACCTCGGCATCGGAAGCCGGCGCGGTGAACCGGACCTGCGTGCGGCCACCGAGGGGGCCGGACCATAGGACGGCGCCCTTTTCGTCCCGGGCGAACAGCGAGGCGGTGCGGCCGACCAGGGTGGGGCCGCACTCTACGTCCAGGGTGATCCGGCAGGGCTCCCCCCCGCGATTGAGCACCAGGACCTCGGCGTCCTTCTCGGCCCAACGGAACACCCCGGTCCCTTGCTGCTCCAAGGGATACCACCCGTTGCCGAGCAGGACCGCCGGCGCGGGCAGGGCCTTGCCTGCGTGCAGCGCCTGGCTGGCCTCCGGCGGGATGATGTCCCGGAGGGCGGTGAGGAAGAGCAGGCCCTGCCGGTCATAGCGCTCGGAGGTCAAGCCGAGCTGGGAGAGCTTGAAGTCCAGTTTCCGTTCGTCGTACGGGAGTATCGACCTGCCCCGTCGGTCCGGGGCGAAATGGAAGGGCTGCTGATGGTCCGCCAGCTCGGTGAGGGGAATCCAGAAACACGTCCGGGCGTTGGGGTGCAGGGACAAGAACGTGCGGCTGTTTTCCGCCCGGTTGTACCCCGGGTCGAAAATGTCGATGGTTTGCGTGGCCCCGCCCCCCTCTATCACGTTCAAGGTGAACGGGCGGTAGTCGAAACTCGGGCCGGACTCCACGCAGAAACGCAAGTACCGCGTCTCCGGAGTCACGTTGCCGTAGGAGGCGAGGAACCCGCCGGGCAGGTTGAAGGCCTCCTCGTCGGATACCCAACGGAAGGGAACCTGGGCCGGTTCTTTCAGGCTCATGAGCTCCACCGCGACGTTGGAGCGCAATCCCACAGTGTTGTTCGTCTGGTTGGGGTAAACCGCAAAGCGGGTGTTTTCCCAGAGGGGATGGGAGGTGTCTAGGGACGTGGTGATGACGTCCCGATACCCTTTCATGAGCAGGACGTATTGGGCGTCGACCAAGGATTCGCTGGTAAGTAAACCCTGATTGTACAGCATGTAGAGCATGATTTCCTTGTGATCCAGCAGGGGGATGAGCACCCACGTGCGGGCAAGGATGTCTTTGGGGATGTTCTCTGCGTCCCGGTAGCTCGCGAAGTCCGCATTGTACTCACGCCTGGTCAACGATCGGCTGCTGGTCACGTCGTTGGCCAGGTTCACGGCCAGCCAGACCGGAAGGAACAGGAGGATCAGGCCGGAGGGCACCTTGCCGTGGCTGTCTTGGAGAGCGGATTGCCAGCCGTGCGCCAAGGCGATCACGAAGATGAACTGTGTCGTGTAGATGAACTTGTACACGAAATACGGGTCGGAGATGATGTAGTACATGGCCGCCAGCAGCAGGGGCCAGGACAGCAGGAATAACAGATAGAAGCTTGGCAGCGACTTGCGCAGCCTCCAGGTCCACAGCGCCGTGAGAGCGTACAGGGTCCATGCCCATCCCACGGACAGGATGGCCAGCGGCCAGCCCAACTTGGGTGCGCTGCGCATGAGATTGATGAAGTTGACGTGCCCTGACTGGCCGAAGGCCACCGGCGAGGGCCAGATCCCCCAGAAGAAGACATCCCGGAAAAGCGTCTCCATCAGGCGCCAGCTGCGGAATTGGATATTAGAGCGCATGCGGATGCTGCCGGTCAGGTACCAGAGCACGGCGAGGCCTCCGGCCACCGCCGCAAGGACGGCCCCGGCCAGAACGACCCGGGGGGCGAGAGGCAGTGCATTCCAATGGTTCACCGCCCAGGCTAGGCCGCCGCGCGGCACGACGAGCCTGGTATAGAGCACGTGGAGGGCCAGGGGCAGGAGGAAGAACGCCAACGGGAAGGGGTAGGTGATGCTGAGGAATACCGCCATCAGAATGAGAAAGGCGGCTTGTCTCCAGGCCGCGGCCCAACCGTTGGTCCAGCTCAGGAATACCAGCAGGACATAGGGGATCATGGCCATGAACATCATCGAACCTTCATGGCCGTTGATGAAGGTGGTGAAATAAAACGTGCTGCACGAAGAGCCGATCGCACCGAGAAGGGCGGTCACCGGCCGGCTGCCCATGCTCATCCGCATCAGTGTGTAGACGCCATGGGTGAGCATGAGGAGGTTTAGCACCGCCTGGACCAGAAAGACGTCTATCCCGGAAAAGGACTGGAGGGCATAGGACCAGAACACCATGCTCGTGTACTGGAGATGGATGGGATATCTGAAGTATTCGTCCATGGAACGCAGGACGTTCTGCAACGCCTCAGGGGCGAGATGCCCCGCGCCGCCAGGGGCGGCCATCATGTGCTTGGCGTATTTGATAATGATGTCGCGGCTGTACAGCGGGTCGAGCAGGTCAGGATTCCCGGAATGCCAGTAGTTGCCCCACCCGGCGAGCATGTGCGGCCAGGAGGCCAGAAGGACGACCAGGCCCAAGAGGGCCCAGAGCGCGAGGCGTTCCTTGCCGGGAACAGCCAGGCGCGGCCTGCATCCCTTGCGAAACAGGGTGAAGGCGTACACCGCGCTCAGCGCGCCCAATACGCCGTAGGCGACCGTGAGCGACTGGGACAGGTTCCAGGTATGGCGCAGCCAGGCTTGGTAGAGATACAGGCTGGCCGCATAGCCCAGAGGCAGGGTTAGGACGCGCCGGGGAATGGACAGGCCATGGGAGATGAAGCCGGCGATGCCGAAGCCCAGGCAGTTGAGCAGCACCAGGGCGAGGCAGAGCTCGAAGAGGACGCGCATTATCGGTCGTTATCCTTGTCAGTTTGAGCGGTCCCCGCGCAGCCCGCCCAGCGGGGGAGCGCACAGGGAACGGTAGCGCCCTTCGCCCTCGGCGATCCTTGCGCGGACGCAGAAAACCGGTTCACAGCGCGGCCCGGACGGCATCGAGGGTCAGCTGTGCGGTCCTGGCCCAGGTGAACGCCGCCGCATGGGCAAGCCCGCGGTTCCTCATGTCCTCCCGGAGCCCCTCTTCGCCGGCCAGGCGGGCCAGCAGGTGGCCCAGCTCCTGCTCATCCTCCGGGTGCTCCAGGTACATCGCCGCATTGCCGCCAGCTTCGGCTAGGCTGGAGGTCCGGGCCGCCACCACCGGGCCGCCGCAGGCCATGGCCTCCAGGATGGGCAGGCCGAACCCTTCGTACAGGCTCGGATACACCAAGGCAAGAGCATTGCCGTATAATCCCGGCAGGTCGGCGTCGGGGACGTACCCCAGGCAAAGGGTTCGCGCCGCCTGGTGGTCCTGGTTGCTCCAGCCGCTCCAACCCGCAAGGACCAGGGGCACGTCCAGCCCCGCCGCGGCCAGGGCCTGGGGCACTATCTCGGCGTTTTTGCGCGGGTCGCCGCTCCCTACGAAGAGGAAATAGCGCTCCGGCAGGCGGTACTGCTTCCGCACCCGGGCCGCAACCTGGGGATGGACGGGGTGGAACAGGGCCGGGTCGACTCCCAGGTGGGTGACGCTGATGGCCTCCCTGCGTACGGGCAGCAGGGCGAGCATCTCGTCGCGGGTGAAGCCGGACACCGCCAGGAAGCGGTCCACCCCGCGCAGCCGGCGGTGGAAATAGCGTTCAAAGAAGAGCACCCGCTCGCGGGGGTGCCAGTGCGGGTGGCGGAGCAGGGTCATGTCGTGCACTGTGAACACGGTGCGTACCCCGGCCGGTGCGGCAAACGGGAAGAACGAGGTTTCGTGGTAGACGTCGAAGCCCCGGGCCAGCCGGTCGAAGGTCGCCTGGCGGCGCGCCTGGATGGCCGCGCGCACGGCCAGGGCTGCGAAGGCGGGGAGCCGCCAGAAAAGGGCCGTCAGCAGGGACCAGCGGGCTTCGCTGGCCGGGGGCGGCGGCATCCGGGGCAATACCCTGGCGCCGTCGAAATACCCGATCTCCACGCCGGGCAGCCGCTCCATCTCTCGGTACAATTCGGCCACGTAGCGGCCTATCCCGGTCCGCAGGTTGACCAGGGGCAGGGCGTTGACGATGATTCGCACGCTAGTGCTCCAGGCAGGGCAGGGTAACTCGTGATGCCGGCCTGGGGCCGAGGCGAAGCGTTTCGCGCATGGGTTTGAAGGGATAGCACAGGCCAGGGGAGAAGCAAAGCAGCAGGGGAGTACTTGACGCCCCGGAGCAGCACGCATACCCAGGCCAGGACAAGGAGGGGAGATGGGTAAGAAGAGAGCCAGGCGGGAGCCGATGGATTACCCCGCGCCGCAGGAAGATCTGGCGCCCGTCGCGCCGGTCCCCGGCGAGGGGCGCATGGTCGCTGCCGCCTGGTTGCTGCTGGCCCTTCTGATGGCGGTGATCTTGGCCGGCGACTGGAACGCCCTGTCCGGCAACCCGGCCTATCAAGCCGCCCCCGGCAAGCCCCTGCTGCTCGAGTATGACAGCTACTATTTCCTGCGGTTGGCGCGGGAGGTCCAGGAGGGTTCCTACACAAGGCGGGATCCGCTCCGCGCCCAGGCCCGGCCGGTGCCTCCCCCCCTGCTCTCCCTGCTCCTGGCCGGCGCCGATGCAGTGTCTCCGGCCTCCCTGGAGATGACCGGCGCAGTGCTGCCGACGGTGCTGGCACTTGGCCTCCCCATCCTGCTCGGGGTGTGCGGCCGGATGATAGGCAACCGCTGGCTCGGCGTTCTGGCGGCCCTGGCCTGTTCGTCGACCTTCTACCTCTATTTCCGGACCTGCCTGGGGTACCTGGACACCGACTGCCTCAACCCGTTCTTTCTCCTGCTCCTGCCCCTGTTCCTCTACCAGTTCACATTGCGCACTGGGCCGCGCGGATGGCTCTGGTTCGCCGGCTGGGGGGGCAGCCTGGCGGTGTTCTTCTGGTGGTGGCCGCAGGGAGCCACGGTGGCCGCCGGCCTGTCGCTGCTTGGGTACGCCCTGACCTTTCCTGTCCGATCGCCGGGATGGGAGCGCTTCGCCAAGTATGGTCTGCTCCTCGTCCTGGTCACGGGCCTGGTGGTTCTGGGCCTGGAGTACGTGGGGTTCCTGGAGTCGGGCATCCCCGCCTTCAAGAGCATCATCGTGCACATGCGGCTCATCCTGAGCGGGGAAGGACAATCCGACATGGTCGGGAAGAGCATCCAGGAACTCGCCTCCGAGCGACCCTCCTCGGTGGTGATGGACCTCGCCGTGTTTCCGGGTGCGGTACTCCTGGCGGAAATCGGGCTGGTGGCCCTGGTCGCCATTCGCCGCCGTTTCGCCCTGTTTCTCCTCCCGCTCATGGTGTTCGCCTCGGCCAGCTTTTTTTCCCAGCGCTTCATGATATTCACCGCCCCATTGTACGGGCTGGGGTATGGTTATTTCCATGTCCTGGCCTCGGAGCGAGTGGCCTGGGCGCGCCGGCGCCCCTGGGCCAGGGTCGCCCTGGCGGTGATCATGGCGGGGATGCTCCTGCCCTCGTTTGCGCGCAACATGGAGTGGCATAGCACGCCACCCATAACCAAGCGGGAAATTCCCCTGGTCGAGGCAGTGCAGTCCAGGGTTCCTGCCGGAGCCGTTGTCTGGGCCTGGTGGGATTACGGCTACTTCATCCAGTACATGGACCGGCGTCCGACACTCTGCGACGGCGGATTGACCTCGGAGGACGCGGTGAGGCCTCTTGCCGTGCCCTTCGCCGCGACGGATCCGGTGGTGGCCGCGCGTTGGCTCCGATTCGTGGGCGAATACGGCGTGGATGGTTGGCTGACCTTTGCGCAGCAGGCAGGGGGAGAACCGCAGGGCATGGATCTGCTGGTCCGGGCTTTTACCCGGCCGGAGGATATAGGTGGCCTGGTCCAGGCGCACGGGCTTTCCTCCCAGGAGCGGGACTGGTCGAAGTACTTTTTGCCTCGCACCGAGGTTTGCCTGTACCTCAACCGGAACACCATCGACCTGGCGTTTTGGTGGTACGAGTTCGGCATGGCGGCCTTACACGGCCCCGGGCATGTCCCGGCAGAGTTGGTGGACCGTCAGTCTTTGGGGGATTTTGAGGTTGACTACGCCAGCGGGAGATTTGTCCGCCGGAGCGACCGCGCCAGCCTCGATGTGGCTGAAGTGGTGGACGTGAGGCCGGGGGGAATTGCCCGCTATCCCGGCAATGCCAAAGCCACGGCTGCCGCAGTGGTCTATTTTGACGAGCGCCTGGTGTATTTCGTCGCCCGACAGCTTCTGGACACTGTGGCCCTTCGTCTGCTCTACGCCCCGGCGGGGGAGAGCCTGCCCGGGTTTAGTCCGGTGTACCGCGACCCGGTCGCGGGTGGCGTATGGCGGGTAATCGACTGACCTCCCGTGGCCAGTTGCGGCGCGCGCCGAGTATTGACTCGGCTTGGGGAGTCGCGTAGGC
>JAEXTU010000187.1 GCA_023453335.1 Pseudomonadota bacterium
GCGCGAGGCCGCCGGGGCCCGCGGGCCGGGCCCGGGCCCCCGCGGGGGCGGGTCCGGTTCCCGCAATCCGGGTCGCAGCGCCAGCCCGCCGGACATTGACCAGAACCCCGCCCGGCGGCTAGGAAGAGGGCAGGGAGGAGGCCGTTCCTCCCCCCTGCCCTCTCACCCGGACCCAGGACAGCACATGGCCAGCCCCCACCAGGGCCGCCCGGCCGAACCCGGCGAGGCCCTGGACCTGCTCTCCCGCACCCCGCCCTTCTCCGAGCTCGGCCCGGAGGAGCGCGCCGCCCTGGCCCGCGACTGCCGGGTGGAGCGCTTTGCGAGGGGCACGCGGGTCATGACCCAGGGCGAGACCGAGATCGCGGCCCTGCTCGTCATCCGCTCCGGCGGGGTCAAGCTCTTCCTGGCCACGTCCGGGGGGGCAGGGGCCGGGACCGAGGGCGAGGAGCGCCTGGTGGACTACCGGGGCGAGGGCTCCTGCGTGGGTGCCCTGGGCCTCATCCGGGGGTCCAAGGCCAACCTGAACGTGGAGGCGGTGGAGGACACCGAGTTTCTGGCCGTGCCCCGCGAGGCCTTCCTGGAGCTGTTGAGGACCAACCCGGCCTTCTCCGGCCACTTCCTGCGCAGTTTCACCGAGGCCTACGTGTCCAAGGCCTTCGCCGAGCTGCGCCACCGCCAGGCCGACGTGTGCGCCAGCGAGAGCCCCCTCTATCTCTTCGGCACCACCCTGGGGACCATCCTCAAGGGCGAGCCGCACACCGCGCCCCGCACCGCCTCCATCCGCGACTGCGCCGCGGCCATGGCCGAGCACGGCATCGGCTCCCTGCTCATCACCGCAGAGGGGGGAACGGACGGGCCGGTGGGAGCGGTGGAGGGCATCATCACCGACAAGGACCTGCGCCGGGTGGTGGCCCGCGGCCAGGACGTCACCGCCCCGGTGGCGACCATCATGTCCTCCCCGGTGGTCACCATGGAGCACCACGCGGTGTGCTTCGACGCGCTGGTCCGCATGATGGACCGCAAGATCCACCACCTGGCCGTGACCAGGTCCGGCCAGGTGGCGGGCATGGTCACCTCCCACGACATCATGGTCCTGCAGGGCCGCTCGCCCGTGGCCCTGTTCCGGGAGATCCTGGCCCAGCGCGCCATCCCCGGGCTCTACGACCTGTCCCGCAAGATTCCCCTGGTGGCCGGCCGCCTGCTGGAAGAGGGGGCCAAGGCCGCCAACATCACCCGCATGATCTCGGTCCTGAACGACCTCATCCTGGACAAGCTGCTCACCATGCTCCAGGACGAGATGGGCCCGCCCCCGGTCCCCTTCTGCTGGCTGCTCATGGGCTCCGAGGGCCGCAAGGAGCAGACCTTCCGCACCGACCAGGACAACGCCCTGGTCTACCAGGACCCGGCCGGGCCGGACCAGGCCCGGGCCTGCGAGGAGTACTTCGCGGCCTTCACCCGGGCGGCCATCGACCACCTGGTGGCCTGCGGCTACCCCCTGTGCCCGGGCGAGATGATGGCGGTGAACCCCCGGTGGCGCAAACCTTACGCCGAGTTCCGGGACTTCTTCGAGTACCTCGTCATGCGGCCCGAGCCCCAGGAGGTGCTGCACGCCTCCATCTTCTTCGATTTCCGGCCCGGCTACGGCCGCCTGGAGTTCGGCGAGGCCCTGCGCGAGCACGTGGCCTTCCATGCCAAGCGGGAGCACGCGTTCCTGCGCCACCTGGCCCGGGATTGCATGAAGTCCCGGCCGACCCTGTCCCTGTTCCGCAACTTCGTGGTGGAGAAGGACGGGGCGCACAAGAACACCCTGAACCTCAAGGAGCGGGGCCTCACCCCCTTCGTGGACTTCGCCCGGCTCTTCGCCCTGCGGCACGGGATCCGGGAGACCAACACCCTGGACCGCCTGCGCCTGTTGCGCGAGGGTGGGCACCTGTCCCGCGACCTGCTGGCCGAGGCCGCCGGGGCCTACGAGTTCCTCATGCAACTGCGCCTGGTGCTCCAGATGGACCAGATCCGCAAGGGCCAGGAGCCCAACAACCAGCTGGACCCCGGCACCCTCTCGGACATGGAGAAGCGCACTCTGAAGGACGCCTTCGGGGTCATCGGCCGCCTGCAGGGCCTGGTGCGCGACGCCTTCCGCCTCAGCCTGGGCTGATTCGCCCCGCAACAACGGAGACTGTGTGAAATTCTACTTCATCCTGCTCACCGTGCTGCACATCGTCCGGGTGTTCCTGGTGGACATGGCCGACCTGGCGGGCCGGGCCCTGGGCCTGGCCTCCGGCGCGCTGACAGGCGCGGACGCGGTGGGGTCGTACTACTTCATGGGCAACGAACTGGCCGACGTGGCGCTCTTCACCCTGTGCCTGGTGGCCTGCTACGAGCACGGCTTCTCCAGCCAAGTGCTGCGGGGCATGGACCTCCGCCGCTGGAGGCTCGTCGGCCGGGCCACCCTGGCCCTGGGCGTGTTCCAGGTCTTCCTGCTCACCCGGGGCGAGGCCCTGGGCGCGCCCGCCTACATCCCGGACCCCGGCCTGCTGGACCTGGCCCGGCTGTTTTTGCCCTACGTGCTCTTCGCCATCCCGGCCATTGTGCACGCCAGCGAACTCCAGAAATCCCAACCCGCCTGAGGAGACCCATGGCCACGACCGTCAGCGTCAGCTTTCCCGGGGGCAAGCGCCTGGCCGCCCGGGTGGGCACGCATACCGTGTACTGCGACCAGTCCCGGGAGGAGGGCGGGGAGGACAGCGCGCCCTCGCCCTTCGATCTCTTCCTGGTGTCTTTGGCCACCTGCGCGGCCTACTACGCCCTGGGCTTCAGCCAGAAGCGCGACATCGCAACCAACGGCATGGCCCTGACCCTGCACGCGCAGTTCGACGAGGCCACCCGCCGCTACCCCTGCATCGAGATGGTCCTGGACCTGCCCCCGGGCTTCCCGGAGAAGTACGAGAACGCGGTGCTCAAGGCCATGGAGGCCTGCTTCGTGAAGAAGCACATCGTGAACCCTCCGGAGTTCGTGACCACGGTGCGGCGGCCCTAGCCCGGAGAATCCTTTCCATGTCCCTGCGCCAGAGCCTGCCCGGCCGCGCCTTTGCCGGCCTGGTGGAGCGCGTGCTCCTGCCGCCGCTGGTGCGGGCCGGGGTCGCGCCGGACCGGCTGACCCTGGCCGGCCTGGGCCTGGCCCTGGCCGTGCCCCTGGCCTGCCTGCTCTCGGCCTGGCTGGGCCTGGCCCTCCTCCTGGCCTCGGGCCTGGCCGACTCCCTGGACGGGGCCCTGGCCCGGGCCACGGGCCGGGCCACCCCGGCCGGGGCCTTCCTGGACTCCACCCTGGACCGGGCCGCGGACTTTCTCCACCTGGCGGGCCTGTGGCTGCTCATGCTCGGCCACGGGGCCGCCCCGGTCCCCTCGGCCCTGGCCTGCTTCTCGGCCGCGCTCCTCTGCTTCCTGGTCAGCTACGCCAAGGCCCGCGGCGAGGCCCTGGGCGCCACCTGCGACGTGGGCCTCATGGAGCGCGCCCCCCGCTTCCTGTTCCTGGCCGCCCTCTACCTGGCCGCGGGCCTGGCCCCCTCCGCCGCGCCCCTCTGGTGGGGCCTGGGCCTGTTCTGGGCCCTCACCCTATGGACCGTGCTGGCGCGGGTGCGGCACGTGCGGGGGGAGCTGGCCGGCAAAGAACAAGAGGGCGATTCGTGAATCGCCCCTACGGAAGAGTGCTAGAGCAGCGCGAAAGGCTGGGCTTGGGCATGCGGCAGGGCAGGAAGAAGGGCGGTCAAAGAGGGCGGTT
>JAEXTU010000246.1 GCA_023453335.1 Pseudomonadota bacterium
ACCCGCGCCCGCCCCGGCCGCGCCCTTGAAAAAAGAGGAGTAAGCCCATGCCAGCCGCTTCCCGAGCCCTGGCCCTGCTGGTCCTGTTCTGCGCCGCGCCCCTCCTGGCCGCGTGCGGAGGCGCCAGGACCGGCGCGGTCCAGACCTACTCGCGCAAGTCCAAGAACTACGCCGTGGTGGAGACCCGCAAGGGCGACACCGCCGAGACCCTGGCCAACCGCTACCTCAAGGACCCGGCCAAGTCCTGGGAGATCACCGAGTACAACGGGGTCAAGGACATCACCCCCGGCCAGTTCCTGGTCATTCCCCTGCTGCCCGTGCACCGGGGCGGCATCATCGATGGCGGCATCCAGGTGGTGCCCATCCTGGCCTACAGCGCCTTCACCAAGACTCCCGGCCAGGGCCCGGCCCTGACCCAGGCCGCCTTCGACGACCAGATGCGCTACCTCAAGGACAACGGCTTCGTCCCGGTGTCCATCAACGCCTTCTACAATTTCCTGGAGTTCAAGGAAGAGCTCCCCACCAAGGCGGTGCTCGTCACCATCGACGACACCGGCCAGGGGACCTACGACGTGGCCTTCCCGGTGCTCAGGAAATACAACATCCCGGCCGCGGTCTTCGTGTGCACCGACCTGGTCACCGGCAAGGAAGGCGCCCTGTCCTGGGACAAGGTCAAGGAGATGGCTGCGGCCGGCATCTCCATCGAGCACCAGACCAAGACCCTGCGCAACCTGACCCGGCGCAAGCCCGACGAAACCTTCGAGGACTTCGTGGTGGCCGTCGACCGGGAGATGAGCGTGGCCACCCTGGAGTTCCGGGAAAAGGCCGGCCTCAACCCGGCCTTCCTGGCCTACCCTTACGGCGCCACCAACGAGATGGTCATCTCGCTCCTGCGCAAGAACGGGTTCCGCGGGGCCCTCACCCTGTCCGGCCAGCCCAACCCCTTCTACACCGACAACTTCCTGGTCAGCCGCAAGCCGGTGACCGCGGACATCACCCTGGACGCCCTGGGCAAGTCGCTCGTCGTGTTCCAGAAGAGCGAGGTGCAATAATGAACGCCCCCGCCAAGCTCCGCCCCGCCGCCCTGGCCCTGGCCGCGATGCTGGTCGTCCTGGCCCTGGCCGCCCCGGCGCGGGCCTCCATCATCCAGGACGTGCAGAAGATCTTCGAAGGCGAGAAGAAGGACCCCTACCAGGCGGTGTTCACCCGCTTCGTGCAGCAGGCCGAGGCCGACGAGAAGGCCGGCGACCTGCTCTCGGCCATGGAGAACCTGCGCATCGCCTTGACCATCGTGCGCGGCGACCGGGCCAGCCTGGCCAAGGCCCGGGAGCTCAAGGCCCAGATCGAGAAGATCGCCGACGAACACTTCACGGCGGCCAAGGCGGCCCTGGACAAGGGCGACGCCGGCATCGCCAAGAAGGAACTCCTCCAGTGCCTGCGGTTCAATCCCGACCGCACCGACGCCATGGAGTTGCTCAAGAAGACCCTGAACCCGGACGTGTTCACCTACTACCAGGTCAAGGAAGGCGAGACCATCGCCTCCCTGGCCAAGAGCCAGTATGAGAACCCCGGGGCCGAACTGCTCATCACCCGGGTCAACGGCCTGACCGTCGCGGACAAGCTCAAGCCCGGCCAGACCTTGCGCCTGCCCATCGTGGCGCCGGCCCTGCGCCAGGTCCTGGCCCAGGACCTGCTCTTCGCCGCGCCCGAACCCGGCAAGAAGCCCAAGAAGGAGGAGGCCAAGCCAGGCGCGCCGGCCGTTGCCGAGGCTGCCCCCGCCCCCGCCGCCCCGGCTCCGGCGGCCCCGGCCCAGGCCGGCATCGCCCAGACCCAGGCTGCGGCCGTGGACGTGGGCCAGCTCCTGTCCATGGCCAAGCTCCAGTTCACCAACGGCCTGTACGAGACGGTCATCTCCCTCACCGACGAGGCGCTGGCCGCACAGCCCGGCAATTCCGAGGCCACGGCCCTGCAGCAGGACGCCACCTACCAGATGGCCACCGGCCTGGCCCAGAAGGGGTCCAACCTCCAGGCGGTCAAGGCCTTCCTGCGCCTGCCCAAGGGCTTCAAGGACACCGGCAAGCAGCTGGACGCGGCCCTGGCCGTCCTGCACAAGGCCGCCGAGCCCGTCTACCTGGAGGGCGTGAAGTACTTCATCGCCGAGGACCTGCAGAAGGCGGTGGAGGCCTGGGAACGCACCCTGCAGATGGACCCCTGGCATCCCAAGGCCCCGGGCGACCTGCAAAAGGCCAAGCAACTCCTGGAGAAGGTCCGCGGCGGCTGATGCCCGCCTGACCTACCCGGAATCGCCGAGGCCCTTCCCTGCGGGGGGAGGGCCTCTTCGTTTTCCCGGGCCGGGCAAGCCTGGCCGACGGCGCGGCAGGGAAGGAACATGCCGCCGGCCTCACCGGCGCGGTGGCGCGGGGGTGCTGCTCTAGCCTGGGAAACTACTCCCAGGCGAAGTTGTTGCGCGGGTCGATGACCGCCTCGATGTCCGGGTCCAGGGCCCGGCGGGCCGGCCGGGGATTGCCGGCCGCCAGGAGCTGGTCCGCGGTGTAGTCCTGCATCATCCGGGTGAAGCGGGGGTCGTCGGACGAGCTGCACACCCGCACGAACGAGCAGTCCGCGGTGGCCTCGCCGCCGGAAGCCTTGTTCCACCTGCGCATCTGGAAATACCGTCCACGTCGTGCCTGCATCGGGCATCCTCCTGGGGAGTTTGCCACGCATAGGCCCGATTCCGCGTCGAAGTGATGGCGAAACCGGGACGGGCCGGTGAAACCGCCCGGCCGGCAAGAAAGAATCCGCTTTTCCTTTGCCCGGGGATGGGGCACTATCGGAGATGGCAAATCCTCCCCCACCCTTCCACCCCGGAGGCGGCCATGAGCGACGCTCCGTATGTTCTCTGGTTCAAGGACCTGACCATCGGCGACGTGCCGGTGGTGGGCGGCAAGACCGCCAGCCTGGGCGAGATGTACAACGCCCTGCGCGGCAAGGGCGTGCGCATCCCCAACGGGTTCGCCATCACCGCCCACGCCTACCGCCACCTCATGGAGTCCACCGGGGCCATGGCCCGGGTCCGGGAGATTTTGGCCGACCTGGACACCACGGACATGGAGAACCTCTCCTCCCGCGGCCGCCGCATCCGGTCCATGATCCGCAGCCTGGAGTTCCCCCCGGACCTGCGCGAGGCCATCCTGGCTGCCTACCGCCAGCTCGGGGAGCAGTACGGCAAGGACGTGGACGTGGCGGTGCGCTCCTCGGCCACGGCCGAGGACCTGCCCGACGCCTCCTTTGCCGGCCAGCAGGAGACCTACCTCAACATCCATGGGGCCGAGGAGCTCATCGAGGCCTGCTCGCGCTGCTTCGCCTCGCTCTTCACCAACCGGGCCATCTCCTACCGCGTGGACAAGGGCTTCGACCACTTCTCCATCGCCCTGTCCATCGCCGTGCAGAAGATGGTGCGCTCGGACCTGGCCTGCTCCGGGGTCATGTTCTCCATCGACACCGAGACCGGGTTCAAGGATGCGGTGTACGTGACCGGGGCCTACGGCCTGGGCGAGAACGTGGTGCAGGGCGCGGTGACCCCGGACGAGTGGTACGTGTTCAAGCCCACCCTGCGCGAGGGCTACCGGCCCATCATCATGAAGAAGGTGGGGGCCAAGGCCATCAAGATGGTCTACACCACCGACGCCAAGAACCCCACCAAGAACGTGGCCGTGGCCGACGCCGACCGCAAGCTCCTGGTGCTCAACGACGACGAGGTGCTGGAGCTGGCCCGCATGGCCTGCGCCATCGAGGACCACTATTCGAACCAGGCCGGGCACCTCAAGCCCATGGACATCGAATGGGCCAAGGACGGGCTCTCCGGCCGGCTCTACATCGTGCAGGCCCGGCCGGAGACCGTGCACTCCCAGAAGGACCTGACCAGGCTCAGAAAGTACGTGCTCAAGGAGCGGGGCGAGGTGGCCGCCGAGGGCAAGGCCGTGGGCGAGCTCATCGGCCGGGGCCGGGCGCACGTGATCAAGGACGCCCAGATGATCGGCGAGTTCAAGCCCGGCGAGGTGCTGGTCACGGACATGACCGACCCGGACTGGGAGCCCATCATGAAGGTGGCCGCGGCCATCGTCACCAACCGGGGCGGCCGCACCTGCCACGCGGCCATCATCAGCCGCGAGCTGGGCATCCCCTGCGTGGTGGGCGCGGGCGACGCCACCGAGTGCATCGCCGACGGCGCGGAGGTGACGGTGGACTGCTCCTCGGGCTCCATCGGCCGGGTGTACAAGGGACTCCTGGCCTTCGAGGTGCAGGAGACCGACCTCTCGGCCCTGCCCCTCACCCGCACCAAGATCATGATGAACCTGGCCAGCCCGGAACAGGCCTTCGAGAAGAGCTTCATCCCCAACTCCGGGGTGGGCCTGGCCCGCGAGGAGTTCATCATCAACGCCTACATCCGCATCCACCCCCTGGCGCTCCTGCGCTTCGACAAGATCGCCGACCGCGCCCTGCGCGACCAGATCGCGGATCTCACCGTGGGCTACCCGGACAAGGCCCGCTTCTTCTCGGACAAGCTGGCCGAGGGCGTGGGCATGATCGCCGCGGCCTTCCATCCCAAGCCGCTCATCGTGCGGCTCTCGGA
>JAEXTU010000313.1 GCA_023453335.1 Pseudomonadota bacterium
GCCATCACCTCGTCCGGCCCGGCCACGGCCGCCCCGCCCCGGCGGCGGGTGAGCACCCGCCAGGACAGGTCCGGGTGGATGGCGCGCAGACGCAGGTAGGTCTCGTGCAGCCGGCGGCCCGAGCCGGAATGCTCCGGCGGGTAGCCCGAGGTCACCAGCAGCGCGCGCATCGAATTAACTGCCCGCCTTCCGTCGAATGGCCACGTCGTTGATGACCAGCACGTCGATCTGGGAGCCCAGCAGCACCTCCACCGCGCTCACGCTGCCCTCCACGATGGGGTAGCCGTGCAGGTTGAAGGAGGTGTTGAGCACCCCCGGCACCCCGGTGCAGTGGGCGAAGCGGGTGATGATCGCGTGGAAGTCGGGGTAGCGCTCGGCGTCCACGGTCTCGGCCCGGGCGGTGAAATCCGCCTGGTGCAGGCCGCAGGCCAAGTCCGGCCGCCGGCCCGGGTGGGTGGCGAAGGCGAACATCATGTAGGGCGAGCCGTACTCGCGCAGGCTGTCCGGCACCTCCAGGAGCTCGTCGGCCCGGTTCCAGAGCACGGCCGGGGCGAAGGGCATCCAGAAGTCGCGGCACTTGATGGCCCGGTTGATCTTGCCCACGGTGGTGAGGTTGCGGGGGTTGGCCAGGATGGAGCGGTTGCCCAGGGCGCGGGCCCCGAACTCCATGGGGCCGGTGCAGCGAGCCACGATGCGGTCGCGCACCAGCTGGTCCGCGATGTAGGCGTTGGGGTCCTCCACCTTTTCCCAGGCGATCTGGCCGGCGAACCGGCCCAGGGCCTCGTCCAGGTCGTAGGACGGGTCCATGCCCAGGCAGAAGCGGGACAGGCAGCCCAGCCTGGTCCCCTCCCGCTCGTTGTGCAGGAAGAAGCCCGCGCCGAAGATGTTGGTCTCGTCGCCGCAGGAGGGGAACACCCCCATGCTCTGCATCCCGGGCAGGCGGGAGAGGAGCATGTTCATCTTCACGTTCATGAACACGCCGCCCGCGCACAGGATGTGGCTCACCCCGTACTTGGCCATGTTGCCCTGGATCCAGCGGGTGACGATCTCCTCGCAGAAGGTCTGCAGGCCCGCGGCGATGTTGTCGAAGCGATCCCGGGTCAGCTCGAAGAGCAGGTGGCGGAAGAAGATGGTGTAGTCCAGGGGCCGGGGGTTGGCGAAACGGGTGTCGCCCTCGCGCAGCTCCAGGAACTGGCTGAAGTAGTCGCGGTAGCGGGCGGCGTGCTTCTCGCCCACGTAGGGGGCTAGGCCCATGAGCTTGTACTCGTGCTCGTGCGGGGTGAAGCCCAGGCGGCAGGTCACCGAGGAGTACATGTTGCCGATGGAGAACTCGCCGTCCGCGGACAGGCGCTCCATCCTGCCGCCCTTGGCCCGCCACACGCTGCTCTTGATCCCGTCCCCGCCGCCGTCCAGGGTGAAGACCAGGTACTCCCGGCCCGGGTCCCGGGCCAAGCCGTAGTAGGCCGCGGCCGCGTGGCAGAAGTGGTGGTCCAGGCGCCGGCACCTGGCGGGATCGAAGCCCAGGGAGGCCAGGTAGTCCACGTCGCTCTCGGCCGCGGCCTTCCGGCGGGCAGCGTAGGCCGCATAGAGCGGGGTCTTGCCCACCAGGAGCTTGGCCCGGTCGGCCAGGCGGCGGGAGGCCGAGCCGAAGCCCCGCGCCCGCTCGAAGTTCAGGTCGTACTTGCGGTAGAACGACTCCCGGCTCACCGGGAAGAACCGCTCGTTGCACAGGGCCACCGCGTCCACCGCGGCGGGGTCGACGATGCCCTTCTCCACCATGTAGGCCAGGGCGGCGCGGGGCACGCCCATCCAGTTCTTGACCCGGGTGAGGCGCTCCTCCTCGATGCAGAATACCGGCTCGCCGTCGCGGAACACGCCGGCCGAGCTGCCCATGCCCGAGTTCACTGCGAGTATCAGGCTCATGATCCTTCCTCGTGCTTCATCGCCACTGGGTTACTTGCCCGGCCCGGAACAGCGGCAGTAGCCCAGCTCCGCCAGCCAGGTGCGCCAGGAGGCCTCGTCCTCCTCCCCGTACTCGCACAGCACGCACTGGTCCTCGGGCGGGAGCAGGCTCCGGCCGCGCAGGTTGGCCATGACCCGGGCGAAGCTCTCGTCCACGCTCTCGCTGTCCGTGTGCACGTGCACGTCCGGGTGCAGGGGCGGCTCGTAGGGGTCGGAGACCCCGGTGAAATTGGGAATCTCCCCGGCCAGGGCGCGCTTGTACAGGCCCTTGGGGTCGCGCGCCACCAGGGCGCCCAGGGGGCAGTCGCAGAATACCTCCAGGTAGCTGCCGAGCAGCCGCCGATTGGTCTCCCGCACCTCGCGGTAGGGCGAGATGGCCGCCACCACGCTCACGATGCCGTTCTTGTTGAGCAGGTGGGAGATGAAGCCCAGCCGGCGCACGTTGATGTCCCGGTCCCGCTTGGAGAAGCCCAGCTCCTGGCTGAAATTGGCCCGGATCAGGTCGCCGTCCAGCCACTCCGCCTTGTAGCCCAGGCGGCGGATCTCCAGATAGATGCGCTTGGACAGGGTGGTCTTGCCCGCACCGGACAAGCCCGTGAACCAGAGGGTGAAACTCATGCAGCGTGCTCCTTGCGCGCCGCCGGCGGCGCGCCATGGTCCGTGAGCCCCGCGGCCAGGTCCGGGTTCTCGGCCAGCCAGGTCAGGGCGTAGAAGGAATAGGGGTTGCGGTGCACCCGGGCCAGCCGGCGGTAGTGGCCGTACGGGTAGACCCCGTACTGGCTGCGGTAGTGCCCGAAATACTTGGCGTAGTCATAGAAGGCGGTCTTGGCCCCCCGGCCCAGCAGGCCCACGGCCTGGGCCACGGCCACCAGGCCCAAACTGGCCCCGGGCCAGCGCCACACCGTGGGCTTGAAGCCCCGGAACAGACCCCGGTAGTCCCAGTCCTCCAGCCAGCGCACGTAGAGCCGCTGCCCGGCCTTCACCGGCACCGGCACCTCGCGCCAGAACTCCAGGTAGTCCTCGTGCCACAGGGGCAGTTCCCAGTCGAAGCCCAGGAAATCGTAGATGCGCTGGCCGTTGACCACGAACTTGCATTGGCGCTCCTGCCACTCCCAGCACTCGGTGCGCCGGGCCGCGGCGTGCGGGGCCTCGTCCGGGGGGCCGACCTCGTCCAGCAACCGGCGGACCTTGGCCCGGATGCCGGGCAGGAGGGTCCGGGCCAGGGGGTCGGTCCACAGGGTGAGGTGCTTGTCCTCGATCCAGGCCAGGGCCGCATCCAGGCTGGCCTCGTCCACTCGAAGCGCGGGCGGGATGTGCCCGCCGGTGGTGAAGTCCCCGGACTGGCCGTTGATGAGCACCGCGTCGGGCGGGATGCGCCTGTCCCGGATAAGCACGGACAAGGGGAAGAGGTCCATGTAGTTGGGCACGCTGCACAGGCCGTCGGTGTAGTCCGCGAAGCGGCGGCGCTCTTCGCCCGCGAAGTGGGCGCGGCACTCCCGCACGGTGCAGGGCACGAAGAGCCAGGGCACCCCCAGGGTCTCGGCCACATGGCGGGCGGCCTTGGCCTCGTGGTTGCCGGGCGAGCCGTAGGAAAAGGCGCGCAGCTCGCCGTAGCCCAGCTCGTGCAGCTTGCACAGGATGAGCCGGGAATCCAGGCCGCCGGACAGGGGCACCCAGATGGGCCGGCCCCCGGCCCGCTCCGCCACCCGGCGGAAGACGGCCTCGGTGCGGCGGCCGTGCTCGGCCAGGAGGTCCGCCTCGGGGTCCCGGCGCAGGGCGCTGGAGAAGAAGCGGAAATAGCGGTGGGTGGCGGGGGTCCCGCCCTTGTCGCACCAGGCCAGCTCCCCGGCCTGGAGCTGTTTCAGGCCCGCGAGCACGGTGTCCGGCCCGGTCACGTACCCGGCCTGGCGCATCTCGGCCAGGGCCAGGGGGTCGGTCCCGGACAGCCCGGCCTCGTGGCGCAGGAGCCGGGCGGAGTTGGAGGCAACGAACC
>JAEXTU010000071.1 GCA_023453335.1 Pseudomonadota bacterium
TCCCAGGACACGGCCTTGGCCCAGATGTCCTGCACGCCCATCTCCTTGAGGTGCAGGCAGATGAGGATGCTGGCCTCCATGCGCTCGCCCACGCTGACCACCACGCTGGAGAAGTCCGCGAATCCGAGCTGGGAGAGCACCGAGGGGTCGGCGCCGTCGCCCTGGTAGACCTGGGTCATAACGTCCTTGGCCCGACGCACGTGCTCCGGGTTGTCGTCCAGGGCCACCACCTCGTGCCCCAGTTCGGTGAGGAACTGGCCGAGCACGAAGCCGAACTTGCCCAGGCCGATGATGCCGATCGACAGCTTTTCCTTTTTCATGCGCTCTCCCCTCTCACCCCACCATGAGGGAGTTTTCGGGCCACAGGAAGTTCTCCCGGCGCTGCACGTCCTGGAGCACCTGGAGGAAGAGGATGGGGCCCAGCCGGCCCACGAACATGACCGTGATGATGGTGAGCTTGCCCGCGGTGCTCAGGCTGGGCGTGATCCCGGTGGACAGACCCACGGTGCCGAAGGCGGAGACGACCTCGAAGAGCAGTTCCAGGAAGGTCCCCCGGCTGCCGGCGTGGTTGGTGAGCCCCACCTCGGTGAGGGACAGGAACAGGGTGGCCCCTCCCACTATGAACAGGGCGAAGATGGTGAGGGTCAGGGACTTGTTCAGGGTTTCGGGGTCCAGGGCGAAGCGGCCGGCCACGGCTTGGCGGCGGCCCCGCAGCTGGGACACCACGAAGGCGCACAGGGCGCGGAAGGTGGTGGTCTTGATACCGCCGGCGCAGGAGCCCGGCGACCCGCCCACGAACATGAGGAAGATCATGAACAGGAGCGAGACGTTGGTCATGCTCCCGATGTTCACGGTGTTGAACCCTGCGGTGCGGCAGGTGACGGACTGGAACAGGGAGGTGAGCAGTTCCACCCGGGCCGGGGCCACGTTGGGCTGCATCAAGTATTCCGCGGCGAAGATGAAGAGCGCTCCGCCCAGGATGAGCAGACCGCTGGTCTTGAGCACGATGTGGGTGTGCCAGGAGAACCGGGGCTTGCCAGGTTGGCTCCGTCGGCGGCTCACGGTGGCGGCGGCGAGTTCCAGGAGCACTGAAAAACCCAGGCCGCCCAGGATGATGAGGTCCATGATGACGAAGTTGACCGCCCAATCCCCCTGCCAGGCCACAAAGCTGTCTGCATACAGGGACAGTCCGGCGTTGCAGAAGGCGGACACCGCATGGAACACCGCCGAGTACGCCCCGATCCGGCCGTCGGTGGCCATGTACAGGCACAGCGCGCCGGCCGCCTCAATGGCCAGCACCGCACCCACCGCCCGCACCAGGAACCGGCCCAGGCCGAAGCTGGAGTCGTGCAGCAGGCTCTGGCCCACGGCCACCCGGTCGGTGACCGAGACCTTGCGCCGCCAGAGGTAGAGCACTAGGCTGGTGTAGGTCATGACCCCCAGGCCGCCCACCTGGATGAGGCCCAGGATCACGTTGTGCCCGAAGCGGGAGTAGAAGGCCCCGGTGTCCACCACCGCCAGCCCGGTGACGCAGGTGGCAGAGGCGGCGGTGAACAGGGCGTCCACCCAGGTGTTGGGCCCCTGGGCCAGGCTGGCCGGGTGCAGGAGCAGCCCCGCTCCGCCCAGGATCACCAGGGCGAAGGACAAGATGGGCAGGGTGTACGGTGAGACCCAGCGGGCAGCCATAGGTTACACCTAACCTCTGGTCGCGGTTAGCGCAATCTTTGGAACCGGAGCCAGATGCAGGCGTCCGTGCGGCAGCCAAAAGCGAACGGCCCGCCGTGCTCATGCGCGGCGGGCCGGAAGAGGGCTCGGAAAGCCTGGGGCCTAGGCGGCGTTGGCCGCCTTGTGCAGGCGGGAGATGGTGCGGGAGGCGGCGCGCCAGTGGATGGCCTTCTTGGAGGCGGCCTTGTCCAGCACCGAGGTGGCGGTCTTGAGCGCGGCCGAAACCTGCTCCTTGTCCTTGTTCTCCATGGCCTGGCGCAGAGCCTTGACCACGTTCTTGATGCGGGTCTTCACCGCCCGGTTGCGGGCGCGGGCCTTGAGGCTCTGCTTGTGCCTCTTGATCGCGGACTTGTGGTTCGCCAAGGTCGTTCTCCTTAAAAATCGTCGAAGCGGTTCTTTTCAGGTCGTCGAAACGCGGCTCTTATACGCAGGGCGGCAGTGATGTCAAGCCCCAACCTGTAAATTCTCTAGACCTGGAGGGCGGAAAAATCCGCCAGCAGGCCCAGCTTGTCCACCAGGGCCTTCAGCAGGTTCAGCCGGTTGGTGCGCAGGGCCGCGTCGTCGCACATGACCATGACCTTGTCGAAGAAGGCGTCCACCGCGGGCCGCAGCTCGCGCAGCAGGCCCAGGAGCGCCGGGAAGTCGTCGGCCTTCCAGAGGGCGGCGAAGCGCGGGGCCAGGGCGGTGAGCGCCTCGGCCAGGCCCTTTTCCTGGGCCTCGGCCAGGAGCGCCGGGTCGTAGGCCCCGGTGAGGGCCACCCCGGCCTCGCTGCCTTGCTTCACGATGATGTTGGCCGCGCGCTTGAAGGTCAGCACCGCCTGGCCGAAGTCCGTCTCCCGGGCAAAGGCCGCCAGGGCCTCCACCCGGGCGGACAAAGCCCATACGTCGGCGAAGCCCGCGCCCAGGGCGGCCTCCACCACCAGGGTGGGCTGGCCCTTGCCCGTGAAGTAGTTCTTGAGCCGGTCGCCGGCAAAGCCCGTAAGCTTGGCCAGGGCCTCCTCCCGGGAGAGCTTCCACTGCACCCCGGCGTAGCCGTCCAGGGCCGCGGCGAAGAAGGCGTCCAGGTCCAGGCGCAGGCCCTTCTCGATGAGGATGCGGCAGATGCCCAGCACCTGCCGGCGCAGGGCGTAGGGGTCGTTGGCCCCGGTGGGGGCCAGGTCCAGGCCGAAGCACCCGGCCAGGGTGTCGGCCTTGTCGGCCATGGACAGCAGGCAGCCGGCCAGGGTGGACGGCACCGGGCTGTCCGGCCCGGCGGGCAGGTAGTGGTCGTACACCGCCTTGGCCACCACCTCGGATTCGCCGAAGCGGCCGGCATAGATGCCGCCCATCATGCCTTGCAGTTCGTCGAACTCGCCCACCATGCCCGAGACCAGGTCGGCCTTGGCCAGGCGGCCGGCCCGGGCCAGGTCCGCAGCCAGGTCCGGGGCCAGATGCTCGCCCAGCCAGCGGGCCAGGCGCTCCAGGCGGCGGGACTTGTCGCCCATGCTGCCAAGGGGGGCCAGGAACACCACGTTGTCCAGTTCCTTGAGCCAGGGCTTGAAACCCGCGGCCAGGTCGGTCTTCCAGAAGAAGCGGGCGTCCTCCAACCGGGCGCGGAGCACCCGCTCCCAGCCCTTGCGCACCAGGGCCTCGTCCTGGGGGTCCAGGTTCAGGGTGGCCAGGAAGTGGGGAAGCAGCGCGCCGTCCTTGCCCTCCACTCCGAAGCTCTTCTGGTGGCTCTCCATGCTGGTGAGCAGCACCTCGCGGGGCACCTCCAGGAAGGCCGGGTCGAAGGAGCCCAGGATGGGCCGGGGCGACTCAACCAGGCCGGTGACCTCGGCCAGCAGCTTGTCCTTCCAGAGGATCGTTCCGCCCGCGGTCCGGGCCAGGGCATCGCCGCCCTGCACGATGCCGGTGCGGCGCTCGGCCGCGTCCAACACCACCCTGCCCTGCTCCTTGAGCACGCGGAAATAGTCGGCGGCCGCGGCCACCGCGAAGGGGCCGGGGCCCATGACCCGGTGGCCCCGGGTGGTGCGGCCCGAGGGGATGCCGGCGATGTCGAAGGGCACCACGTCCGCCCCGAACAGGGCCAGGACCCAGCGCAGGGGCCGGCCGAATCCGAAGTCCAGGCTGCCCCAGCGCATCTTCTTGGGGAAGGACAGGCCGGCGATGGCGTCGCGGCAGAGGGCGGGCAGGATGTCCAGGGTCTTGCCTCCGCCCACGGTCTTGCGCACGGCCAGGTACTCGCCCTTGCCGGTTTCGTGCAGGAAGGCGTCGGCCAGGTCCACGCCCTGGGTCTTGGCGAATCCCTGGGCGGCCTTGGTGGGGTTGCCGTCCGCATCGTAGGCCACCTTCTTGGGCGGGCCGGTGACCAGCTCCACCTCGCTGCGCTGGGTCGCGGCCAGCTCGGCCCGGAACACGATGCGGCGCGGGGTACCAAAGGTCGCCACCCCGGAGCGGTCCACCATGGCCCGGTCCAGGGCCTTATCCAGCAGGGAGCCCAGTTCCTGGTTCAGGCCCGGGAAACAGCGGGCGGGGATCTCTTCGGCCCCGATCTCGAGGATGAGTTCAGGCATGGGCGGCCTCCGGCTTGGGCAGCATGGGGTAGCCGAGCTTCTCGCGCTGCTCGGCGTAGAGCCGGGCCACTGCCGAGGCCAGGGTGCGCACCCGCAGGATGTAGCCCATGCGCTCGGTGATGGAGATGGCCCCCCGGGCGTCCAGGAGGTTGAAGGCGTGCGAGCACTTGAGGCAGAAATCGTAGGCCGGCCAGGGCAGGCCCTCGGCGCACAGCCGCTTGCACTCCTTCTCGTAAGCCGCAAACAGGGTGAAAAGCATGGAGGCGTCGGACTGGTCGAAGTTGTAGGTGGAGTGCTCCACCTCGCCCTGGTGGTGCACCTGGCCGTAAGTCACGGTGTCGTTCCACGCGAGGTCGTACACCGACTCCTTGCCCTGGAGGTACATGGTGAGGCGCTCCAGGCCGTAGGTCAGCTCCACGCTGATGGGGGCCAGGTCGATGCCGCCCACCTGCTGGAAGTAGGTGAACTGG